>JBOHUP010000317.1:0-6621 GCA_050734615.1 Candidatus Dormibacteraceae bacterium
CAGGCCATGTACGGCAAGCGCGTCATCGTGATCGGCGGCGGCGCCCAGGTTGGGATGGTGGCGCAGGGCGCGGTCTCCGAGGCCGATCGCCACAACATCCGCGGCGAACGCATTTCGGTCGATACGATTCCGCTCGTCGGGGAGCAGCAGCTCGCGGATGCGGTCAGGGCGGTCGCGCGGCTGCACCGTGCCCGCGCACTCGTCCTCGCGGGGGCGCTCATGGGAGGCGATATCACGAATGCCGTGCGCGAGATCCGCGAGGCCGGGATCCTCGTCGTCTGCACGAACATGGCGGGGTCCGTCCCTGATGCCGCCGATCTCGTCGTCAGCGACCCCGTCGAGGCCGGCGTGATGGCGGTGATGTTGATCGCCGACACGGCCACCTTCTCGATCGAGCACGTCCGCGGCCGCAGGTTCTGACGTTCAGAGCCGCCGCGTTCTGACGCGTACCTCCATGGCCCCCGTCGCGGAGCCGACGTATATGCCGCGCGTCGGCGCGGCGTCGCTGTAGTCGCGCCCGACCGCCAGGCGGACATGGTTCTCCGACGTCCGCACGAACCGTGTTGCGTCGTAGCCGATCCAGCCCCTGCCCGGCACCCACGCCTCGGCCCAGGCGTGGGACGCCATGGTCACACCTTTCTCACCTGTGAAGTGGATATAGCCGCTGACATAGCGGGCTGGCACTCCCATCGCCCGCGCTACGGCGATGAAGAGGTGGGCGAAGTCCTGGCAGACACCGGCGCGAAGTGCCAGGACGTCATCGACCACCGTATGGACGTTGGTCACGGCGCGGTCATACGTGAAGTCGCGGTTGATCGCGATGGTCAGCTCGTCGAGGGATTGCTCAACCGCTCCGGGTGAAGATGGATTGGAGGGGGCATGCAGTCGTGCCATCTCCCGCACGCCCGCGATGTCTTTCACCGGTGAGCGAAACCGCAGGAAATCGTGCACCAGCTCCTCGCCGGGATCGGGGTCGGGCTCGAGCCCGGTCTCCACGACCGAGCGGCTCACGACGCTCAACCGATTGTGAGGGCGCACCAGGTTGAAGTAATGGACGCGGTTGCCGTAGCCGTCCATATAGGAACGCGGCTTGATGCCGGAGCTGAGCTGGAGGTCGAACTCCAGGCAGCGCTGACCGGCTCCGTCCATGGGGCGAAGGCGAACCTCCATCACGGTCTCGGCGATCGAGCCCGAGTATCGATAGCGCGTGCTGTGCACGATCTCGAGCTTCAAATTCGGCTCAGGCGCGTCAGGCGCGTCAGGCGCGACGGAGATTTCACTGCTGCTGCTGTTGGGGCACGCCCCGCTCCTCGTCGCCCATCACCGAGCTGGGCACCTTGCTCGGGTGGAAGTATGTTTCGCGGAGCGCCACCTCGAGCTGGCGCAGCAATGCGCGGCATTCCGCGTCGAAATCAAGGGCGTGCTCGGCCAGCGCATGCGAATTGGTGCCTTCGAAAAGGGACTGGAGGCGGGACAGCAGACGCCGAGGCCGCGAGCGCCGCCCGCTGCCGTCGATCCTGGCGACGGATTCCAGGGCCACGGTCGCGGAGAAACGCGCGGAGCGCGGCAAGGTGCGGTCGAGCAGGAGGCATTCGATCACTCGCTCGGGAGTGACCCCACCCGAGTAGCGCGCCTGGTAGGACTCGAACGCGAAGCACGATTTGAGCACCACGGTCCACTCGAGCGCGTCCTCCGGGGTGTCCGCCAGGTCCGCGGATTTACGTGTGACGATCGCGGTCACGTTGGCGGCCCGCTCGACGAACTTGCCCAGCCGCACGAAATCGCGGGCGTCGTCGTGCGGCATCGTGTCATCGAGCAGACCGTCGACCAAGCGGATGCTCATCTGGACGTCGTTGAGGAACGGATACAGCTCGGGTTGCCATCGCGACTCCTGCACGCGCCAGTGGAGGGCGTTGACCTGCTCATACAGCTCGCTGGGCAGCGAAGGTCTGACCGCCTGAGCCGCAAGACGTGCGGCCGCGATGCTGGCCCGCACCGACGGACCCAGCGAACCGCCTACCACCATCTCGACCGCCAGCTCGCGCCGGCCGGTGTCGCTGCCGCGCCAGCCCGCGAGCTCCATGAAACGCGTCCAGTACTCCGGGCCCGGCTCGTCCCGCCGGTCGAGCGACTGCGCGACGTGCACCCCGAGAATGCGCGCGAGGTGGTCGGCCCGCTCGAGGTGACGGCCGAGCAGGGTCAGCGAGGTCGCGGCGCGGCTAAGCATCGCCACCGTCCAGGGAGTCGTCGGTCATGACCCAGGTATCCCGGCTGCCGCCCCCCTGCGAGCTGTTGACGACCAGCGAACCGGGCGTCAAGGCGACGCGCGTGAGGCCGCCAGAGCTCACGCGCACATCCGGGCCGGTCAGGACGAACGGCCGCAGGTCCTGGTGCGTGCGCCGAAGCCGGCCGCCATCCAGCACCGGCTGCACCGACAGCGCGATCACGGGCTGGGCGATGAAGGAGCGCGGGCGGGCGGTGATGCGCCGGCTGAAGTCCTCCCGCTCCGCGCTGGTCGACTCCGGTCCGATCAGCATCCCGTACCCACCCGACCCGTCGACGGTCTTGACCACGAGCCTTTCTAGGTTCGCCAGGACGTATTCGCGCTCGGCATCGTTGGCGCACATATAGGTTTCGACGTTGGGCAGGATCGGGTCTTCGTCCAGGTAGTAGCGGATCATCCTCGGCACCAGCGCATACACGGCTTTGTCGTCCGCCACTCCGTTGCCAAGCGCATTCGCGATGACGACGTTGCCTGCGCGATAGGCGTTGACCAGGCCGGCCACGCCGACCAGTGACTCCTGGCGGCCGAAGATGGGGTCCAGCCATTCGTCGTCAATCCGGCGGTAGATGACGTGGACAGGACGCAAGCCCTGCGTGGTGCGCATGAAGACCTGGTCCTGGTCCACCACCAGGTCGGTGCCTTCAACCAGCTCAATGCCCATCTGTTTGGCCAGGTACAGGTGCTCGTAGTACGCGGAGTTGTTGACGCCGGGCGTGAGCAGCACCACGGTGGGGTCGTCGATGCTTTCGGGCGCGAGCCAGCGGAGCAGGCGCAGCAGCTCATGCACGTAGCCTTCGACGGGACGAACCGGGTATCCGGCGAAGAAGTCAGGCAGCACGCTCTTCATGACGTGGCGGTTGGCCAGGACGTAGGAGACGCCGGAGGGAGTGCGCAGGTTGTCCTCGAGGACGAAGAACTCGCCCTGCTCGTTCATCACCAGGTCGATGCCGGCGATGTGGCAGTGGATGCCGTGGGGCACCGGCAGGCCCTCGACCTCCCGTAAGTAAAGCGAGCTGGTCAGCACGGTCTCGGGCATCACCCCTCGCTGCTTCAGGATCAGCTTCCGTCCGTATATGTCGTCCAGGAACAGGTTGAGCGCCCGAAGCCGCTGCTCCAGGCCCCTCTCGAGCCGGCCCCAGGTGCCCGCCGAGATGACCCGAGGGATGATGTCGAAAGGGAAGACCTTCTCGGTGCCCTGCGCGTCCGGATACACGGCAAACGTGATCCCGTGATTGCGGAACATCTCCATGGCCAGGCTCTGGCGGCGCTGCAGCTCCTCGGGGCCAAGGGCCTGAAGGTGGTCGTAGAGGCGGCGGTAAGCCGCTCTCGGCCGGCCGGGGGCCGCAATCATTTCGTCATAGAAGCCGTTTATCTCGTAGCCGGCATCAATGGAATTCACGGGGGTCACCGCTATAGTTTCTGCGCCATCGCGACACCACGAACGACCATCGACCTGCGGGTTGGTTGCGAGTTCAAATACGACGTGACCGCACCGACCCTGGCCACCGTCCAGGTCCGGCCGCGTTCCGACGCCCGCCACCAGCTGGTCACCGAGACCTGGTCGACGCAGCCGTCGGTGCCGATCGACGAGTACAGCGACATCTACGGCAACCCGGTCAAGCGCCTCGTCATGCCCGTCGGGCCGCTCGCTCTGCGTTATGACGCCGTCGTGGCCGTGCCAGACGAGCCCGACCTGGATGCCTCTGGCGTCCCTCAGCCTTCCCTCGAGCAGATCCCGGGTGAGTTCCTGCACTTCACCCTGCCGAGCCGATACTGCCTTTCGGACCAGTTGATGGGCATGGCGTGGGAGCTGTTCGGGCAGGCAGAACCCGGCGCGGCACGGGTCCAGGCCGTGTGCGATTGGGTGCACGACAACGTCCAGTTCCAGTACGGAACGTCCAACCCGCTGACGACGGCGGTCGACGTCCTCGAGCAGCGCAAAGGCGTCTGCCGCGACCTGACCCACCTGGCGATCACCTTCTGCCGCGCGCTCAACATCCCTGCCAGGTACGTGTTCGGCTACCTGCCGGACCTGTACGTGCCGGTCAGCCCGGACCCGATGGACTTCGCGGCATGGATGGAGGTGTGGCTGGGCGACCGGTGGTGGACGTTCGACCCGCGCAACAACGCCAGGCGGGTCGGCCGGGTGCTCATCGGGCGGGGCCGGGATGCTCTGGACGTCGCCATGGTGACGACGTTCGGTCCTGCGATGTTCCGCTCGATGACGGTTTGGGCCGACACGGCGGAGGCCGCGTGATGGCCATCGAC
Source organism: Candidatus Dormibacteraceae bacterium (assembly GCA_050734615.1). GTDB lineage: Bacteria > Chloroflexota > Dormibacteria > Dormibacterales > Dormibacteraceae > DASXBJ01. The sequence continues at coordinate 4,553 of JBOHUP010000317.1, forward strand.
CCGACCACCGTCGACTGGGCCAGCGCACGCAGGGCGTCATATCTCCTGCGCCAGAGCTTCCGCTACGAGTACCCCGAGCCGGTCCGTGATCTCATGCACAGGTTGGTGGTCATCCCACCGGAACGGATGGGCGACCAGCGGCGGCTGCGGCACGAGCTCACCGTCGACCTGGAGGGGGTCCGGCTGAATGACCGTCGCGACCGCTTCGGCAACGTCATCTTCGACGTCTTCGCGCCACGGGTGGCGGCCGGTATCGAGTTCGTCGCCGAGGTCTCGGTCGAGCGCTATGCCCAGCAGCCCAACCGCCTGTCGGACGGCTGGCTCGCGGACGGCTCCTTGCTGGAACCATCACGCCTCACGGCGGCGGACGACCGGATTCGGCGCGCGGCTGAGGACCTGGCCACATCGGCCGAGTGGGGCATCGCCCTCGCGGACAGGATCAACGACTGGGTCTATCAATCGATGACTTACCGGTTGGGAGTCACCGGGGTCCGGACGACGGCGGCCGAGGCGCTCGCCCTGGGCGCCGGCGTCTGCCAGGACTTCGCCCACGTCATGCTGGCTCTCTGCCGGGTCTGCGGCCTGCCCGCGCGCTACGTCTCAGGTCACATGCTGGGGCAGGGCGGCACGCATGCCTGGGTCGAGGTGGTGCTGCCGACAAGTGACGGGACTGGTGAGGCCATCGCCTCTACTTTCGACCCGACTCATGCCAGCCGCGGCGGCCTGGGTTACGTGACGATCGCGGTCGGCGCCGACTACTCGGACGTCGCTCCGACGTCCGGCAGCTACCTCTCGAGGGCGCGGGGCCAGCTGATCACCAGCAAGCGGGTGACGCTCACCCACGTGGAGTGAGCTGAGCCGGGGCGGATTGCTGCCACCCCGGCCCAACCTGGCTACATCGCCGGATGAGTTTCGTAAACCGTGACCTTGGCCCCGGACTCCAACACCGGGCATCCCTTCGCCAGTTCGACCGCGGCCTTGATCGAGTCGGCCTTGATGATCGAGTAGCCGGTCGCCCTCGTGCCTTCTGCCCCGTCGTGAACCGACCCGCCGTTGGAGATCGTTTTGGCTTCCTGTGTGAACGGGTTGCCCATGTCGACGATCTTGTCGCCCAGGCGCCCGAACCATCCGCCCCAGGCCTCCATGGCCCGCTTGCGCTCCGCGTCGGTCGCGGGCATCCCTCCGCCTGTGTAGACGAGTACGAAATTGGCCATCATGTGTCTCCTTGAGATGTGGTGACCGCTGCTCTCGGTCTCACCCAGGCGACGAACGGCGAACTCGGTTTTCGACAGGACTCGCTCATCAATTCCTCACGTGGGCCTTAGTAGACGGCAAGGATGAATCGTGTGCTGGCTCGGCGGTATCGACTATGCCGAGAGAATGGCAGCCGCGCCCATAACGGTTTCAGGACACTCGCGATCGGAGCCGTCCCTCCATTTCATGGGCATTCTGGCGCTACGCCAATCGAACGTTGTGGACGAGATGATCGACCCTACTTCATGGAACCGCCCTGTTTGGATTCACGAGGGCATCATCGGTTACAGCACCAGCGGGAATATCGCGAAAACCACGGCTTCATCCCCCGATGATCCCGAGATCGTGAAGAAGGTCAATCAATTCAAGGCGTTGGCGGCATCGGCCCGTGGGTGGGCGGAGTTCAATGGGCGCCCGCGCCAGGCTCGTCATTTGGAGCGGTCCCTGTGAGACTCAGCCCGAGGCGCGTGCCTTCAGTGGACGCCGCTTGAGGGCTTCGTCGGCGTCGGCGGCCGTCACGTACCGTCGGCGAAAGTTTCGCAGAGCGAAGCGGTCGCAGGCGGTCTCGGCCGAAGAGCCCCTGTGCAGAGCCTCGTGCAGGTACCAGTGCAGCCACTCGTGACAGTAGAGGAACCTCAGCACGTCTCGCCGGCTGCGAAAGGACACCGTTTCAGAGACCCACGCGAACCTCATGGGTGAACCGCGCTTGCGGCGCGCTGCGAAGACCACCGGTTCGCGAAACGGCTTGAAGGGGATTGGGACCTGCAGCACGATCCGGCGCTCCTCGAACTCGCATCGGGCCGCGAGATGGGGGG
>JBOHUP010000318.1:0-4348 GCA_050734615.1 Candidatus Dormibacteraceae bacterium
TCGGCCACCCTACCCTGCTCGTCGATCTCGACCCGCAGGCCAACTCGACCTCCGGACTCGGCCTCGACCCCACCCGAGCGCGCTTGAACGTCTATCACCTGCTCACAGGCGAGGCCTCGGTCGAGCAGGTCGCACAGCCGACAGGAGTGGCAGGCCTGACCATCGTCCCGGCGCACATCGACCTCGCCGGGGCCGAGATCGAGATCGCCGGCATCAGCGGGCGGGAGACCCTTCTGCGCAACGCCCTCTCCCTTCTGCCCAGCGGGGTGGAGCTGGTCTTGATCGACTGCCCTCCCTCACTGGGCCTCCTCACCCTCAATGCCCTGGCGGCGGCCACCGGGATGCTGATTCCCACGCAATGCGAATATTTCGCGCTCGAGGGCCTCCGCCATCTCATGTATACGCACCAACTCGTGCGTTCGCGACTCAACCCGAAGCTCGCTATCGCAGGGATCCTGATGACGCAATTTGACGCACGCACCACGCTGGCATGGGACGTCCTCGAGTCGGTGCGCCGATCACACCCTCACCACATCCTGCAAACCTTCATCCCACGCAACGTCCGGATCAGTGAAGCGCCCAGTCACGGCAAATCCGTGATCGAATACGACCCCACCTGTCGAGGTGCGGTCGCGTACCGCGCGCTCGCAAAGGAGCTGCTGGAACGATGAGCCAACCACGTGCACGCGGACTCGGCCGAGGCCTTGACGCCCTGATCCCGATGTCGCGGGACGGCGAGGCGATGGTGCCGCAGATGATCGCAGTCGATCAGATCCGTCCCTCGCACCAGCAGGTGCGAACGCGATTCGACGCCGAGCCTCTTGGCGAGCTGGCCGAGTCGATCCGCCTGCACGGCGTCCTCCAGCCTTTGCTCGTCCGCCGCCTGCCCGACGGCTATGAGCTGATTGCAGGCGAGCGCCGCTGGCGCGCGGCACGACTGGCGGGGCTCACGTCCGTGCCGGCCGTGGTGCGCAGCGGCGCTGGAAACGATGAGCAGCTCGTGCTCGGCCTCATCGAAAACCTGCAGCGGACCGACCTCGATCCGATAGAGGAAGCACGCGGGCTGCGCCGCCTGACCGAAGAGTTTGGTTTGACCCACGAAGAGGTGGCGCAGCGCCTGGGCAAGCATCGCGTTTCGGTCACCCAGTCGCTCCGATTGCTGGGTGGCTGCGCCGCTGTACAGTCGGCGGTCGCCGCCGGCGTGATCAGCGCCGGCCACGCGCGCGCGCTCATTGCGCTGGAGACCCAGCCGGCTCAGGAACACGGTCTCAAGGTCGTCGTGGCGCGTCACCTATCCGTGCGCCAGACCGAGAACTGGGTCCGGTCTTACCGGCCCCGGCGGCGGCCGCGTGGCGACTCGACCGCGGAGCTCCGCGCACTGGCCGCCGACGTCGAGTCGACGCTGGGGTTGCCGATCAAGCTCACGGGCACTATGAACCGCGGAAAGGTGGAGCTTCGATACTCGACACGCGAAGAGCTCGAGCGGGTCTGCGCTAAGCTCCTCTCCTAAATTCATGGCGGCTTCACAACCCCAGACGGCCTCAGCCGCACCAAACGAGCCCTCGACAGTTCTTTCACTGCTGCGCGAGTTCTTCGAGGTGATCGTGCTTGCGGTGATCCTCTACTTCGGCATCAGCTTTGCCGTGCAGGCGGTCCACGTCGAAGGGCTTTCCATGTTCGCGACTCTCGACAACAACGACTATCTGATCGCCAACAAGATCGATTACCGGCTCCATCCCCCCCAGCGCGGCGACATCATCATCCTCAGGCCGCCGACCGACAACTCCAAAGATTTCATCAAGCGCGTGATCGCCCTCCCGGGCGAGCGCCTGCTGATTCGGGACGGCATCGTCTATATCAACGGGCACAAGCTCGACGAACCGTATCTCCCCGAAGCATGGACTACGTTCAACAACTGGCCGGCCAACGGAAGCGACGGCCAGGTGATGGGGCCACACGAATATTTCGTGATGGGCGACAACCGCAACCGCTCACAGGATTCGCGCATCTTCGGCCCGATTACCAGCGACAGGATCGACGGCCGCGCGTGGTTTCGCATCTGGCCACTGTCGAAATTCGGCAACATCTACGCGCTGATGCCGACGCTAGAGAGCTCGACCGCCTTCGCCGGCTGAGCCGATGCGTCGCGTTTAAGCGCCGACTGCCAGCCTGAAACCGCGGTCGCGGGCGAACGGACCGATCACCGCCATCTGCGTGGCCCCGGTCAGGACCTGGTTGGCGACTCGCTTGACGTCGGCGGCGGTAACGACGTCGACCAGCTCGAGCTCCTCGTCGATCGTCTTGATCGCGCCGAACAGCAGCTCCTGGTAGGTCAGCCAGAAAGCCACGCCGTTGGTCGTCTCGAGCTCGAGGCGCAGGCGGCCCTTCGTGAACTCCTTGGCGCGCGCCATCTCATCCGGGCCGACCTCGGTCTCGCACAGGGAGCGCAGCTCCGCCATCACTGCGTTGACGGCGGCGACCGCCTTTCGCGGCTCGACGCCGATATAGACGCCGATGTAGCCGGTGTCGCGGTGCTTCTGCGTGAAGCTGTGAACGTCATAGGCCAGCGCGAGCCTCTCGCGGATGTTCAAGAAGAGCCGCGAGCTCATGCCCTCGCCGAGCACCGTGGTGAGCAGATCGAGGGCGTAGCGATCAGGATCCCGATAGCTCATGGCACGCATCCCCAAGCAGATGTGGGCCTGCTCGGTCTGCCTTCGACGAACCAGCACGCGAGGCGCATTCAGGGGCGCAGGTGGCGCGGGGCCGACCTGACCGTCGACGTCAGGATTCAACGTCAGCCGAGGCTCGATCGCCGCGCGTGCGCAATTCTCGTCCACGGCACCGGCGACGCCGATGACCAGGTTCGGCAGGCGGTAATGCGCGTCGGCGTACTCGAGGATGTCGTCCCTTGTGAGCTTCGCGACGGACTGCTCCGTGCCAGCGATATCTCGACCGAGCGGATGGTCGGGCCAGATCAGCTCTTCGAACAGGTTCTGGACATGATCCTGCGGCTGGTCCTGGTACATGTGCAGCTCTTCGAGAATCACCATTCGCTCACGCTCGATGTCCTCAGGGTCGAGCCTGGAGTTGGAGACGATGTCGAACAGCACGTCGAGGCCGAGGTCAAGGTGCTCGGAAGGCACGCGGGCCCAGTAAGCGGTCAACTCCTTGTCGGTCGAGGCGTTGATGAAACCGCCGACACCCTCGATCGCGTCCGCGATCTCTTTTGACGAGGCGCGCGATCTGGTCCCCTTGAAGAAGAGGTGCTCGATGAAATGCGAGACGCCGGCCAGGCGCTCATCCTCGAGGCGCGAGCCGCCCCCGAACATCATCACCGCACTCGCCGAAAGCCGCTCGGGCATCGGCGCGGTGACCAGCTTCGCCCCTCCGGCCATCAGGTGGACTCGATGCATGGAGGGCATGGGACGGCCAGTATAAAACCGGCCATGAGCCGGGTCGCATCGATAGCTCAGTTGCCGGAGATACCCTCGCGAAGCGCTCCCAAAGCGGCGTACAGCGTCATGGCGACAAAGTCCGCGGGCATGCCGTCGGACACCGCGTCCAGCGCCTCTCCGAGGTACCGGCGGACGTTGGGCACGCGGTCGATGTCGGCGAGCTCCAGGCAGTCCCGAATCGCCTCAGCGATCTCGGTCGGAGTAATGTCCTCGTCACCGGCCCCGTCGGCCACCGAGTTGATCAGCGCGATTGCGCGCCTGATGTGCTCGGCGGCGGAGCGGTCCGCCATTCGAGCCGCGCTCTACTCCGCGGCGGGTTTGCGAGGACCGACGACGACGCGGCGCTCCGGCTCTTCGCCGATGCTCCCGCTGGTCACGTCCGGATCACCCTCAAGAGCAAGGTGGATCGCTCGCCGCTCGAACGGCTGCATGGCGTCCAGGGTGATCGCGTCGCCTGTCATCTTCACCTGCCGGGCCGCGCGCAGCGCGATCTCTCGCACAGTGTGTTCGCGCCGCTGCCGGTAACGCTCGACGTCAACGATGATGCGCTCGCCTTCGTCGAGGTGCCGGCCGACCATCACGTTGGTGACCGACTGCAGAGCACGCAGCGTCTCGCCGCGCCAACCGATCAGAGCGCCGAGGTCCCTGCCGCTGATGTCCAGGGTGATCGGATCGCTGGCCGGCCGGACCGAGACCTGAGCCCTGACGCCCATATGCTTCAAAAGCCCTTCGACGAGATTCCTCGCGACCTCCGCCTTGCCGTTGGGCGGGGCCGCGCCGGCCGCCGGCGCGTTCGGATCGATCACGCTGACTTCGACGACCGTTTCGTCTGCGGTCTCGCTCAGCACCTTGATATCCACGTTTCGGCGGCTCTCTTTCAACCCGATCAACGC
>JBOHUP010000319.1:0-5109 GCA_050734615.1 Candidatus Dormibacteraceae bacterium
AGCAATGGTTGGGACCCCTCGAGGCTGGGGCGAGCCGATCAGGGACTGTGCTGGTCGGGGTGGTCGATTCTCCTGGTCGTGCATTGGCGCACGCGTCCAGCGTGAGTTTTGGTTTCTCCCGGACCGGATGGATCTGGGAGCGTGGTCAGCTGGTCGGCCTGCGTGTCTCCGCGCGCTGCGTGAAAAACCGCGTGGCGCCACCGCTCGCAGAGACCAAGCTGGAGATCCGCTACCCGTTGGGGGTGCCACCGCTCTTCGACCATCGCATGCAAATCTCAGAAGCGCCCATCCATGGCGCCGAGCTGACCGAATGCGAATCTGCTGTGGTCTGACCAACCACCTGGAGCTCGCGCGACATGCGGATCTCTATGGGACTCCGGTTGTCATCGGGCTGTGGGAGGAGCATGTTGTCGCCGTCTCGGAGGAAGCGCTGCCTTTTGGCGTGGTGACGGGTATGGCGCTTCGCCAGGCGGAGCATCTGTGTCCTCAAGCGACGTTTCTTTCACCGGATCCGGAAGCCTCGGCGCAGCTGCGTGAGCTGATCTCCTCGGCGCTGTACGACCTTGCGCCGGTGGTCGAGGTCCGCGCCGAAGGGATCGCCTGGCTGGACGTGAGCGGCGTCGTCAACGCGGGCGAATCGATCCGTGAAGCCCGGCGCCGCCTACGCAGAGCGATCGGGCGGGAGGCACGGCTGGGCCTGGCGCCAGGGCCTTTCACCGCGCGGCTCGCCGCGGCGCACGCGAGGCCGGGCCGTCTGCTGCGAGTCGACGATGCGAGGTCCTTCCTCGCTCCGCTGCCCGCTCACGAGCTGCCTCTTGACGCCGAGCAGCTCGAAAGATTGGACCTGCTCGGCCTTCGCACCCTCGAGGCGGTGGCGGCCATCGGGCCACGAGAGATGGAGAGCCAGCTCGGCCGCCAAGGCCGCCACGCGGTGCAGCTGGCGCGTGGCCTCGAACCTGACCCGCTGAGGCCGTGGCGACCACCGCTTTTCACCAGCGCGCACAGGCAGTTCGAGGAACCGGTCGAAGACCGCGAGGCCCTCCTCTTCGTCTCCCGCGCGCTGTGCGGTGACCTGGCCGGCGAACTCGGTCTTCGCGGCGCGGCCGCCAAGCATGTTCGAGTGCGACTCGTTTTCGAAGCCGGCGATCAGGAGAAGCGCGAGTCTCTCGTCCGCCATTCGTTGAGCAGCGCGGCCGAGCTGTTCGGGCTCATCGGCTCGTGGATCAAGGAGTGGCAGCCACGCTCGCCGATCACCGAGCTGTGGATCGAGCTGCCCGTCCTCGAGGGTGCGGGCCGGCGGCAGCTGAGGTTGTGGGCCGGCGGCGATGGCAACAGCGACGAGGTCGCGGCGGCGTTGGAGCGACTTCAAGAACGCCATGGCGACGGCATGGTGTCGAGGCCACGGCCGGCGCTGGTCTCCTCCCCCATCCCTTCGGAACGCTTCGCATGACGCGTCTGTTGTCACCACCAGCCGCGGTCGAGGTGATACTTGCCGGCGACGGAACGCCTTCTTTCATCTCGGGCGTCTTCGTCGGGTCGATCGACCCTATCGCGCGATGGAAGGTCGAGACCGGGTGGTGGAAGGAGCCTGTGGTCCGCGAGTACTGGAAGGCGCTCCTCAACAACAGCCTACTTTGCGAGCTGTACCACGACCTCCAGCGCGACCTGTGGTTCGTGGAGCGGGTCTATGACTGAAATGAGCGCGCCGCGAGCCCGGCGGACTTAGCCCGGCTGATGCCCGCGCCATATGTCGAGCTCCACTGCCATTCCAACTTCTCTTTCCTCGACGGCGGCTCGCACCCCGGCGAGCTGGCGATGCGGGCGGCCGAGCTGGAGATGCCGGCGCTGGCGATCACAGACCACGGCGGCGTCTACGGGGCGGTGCGCTTTCTGCAGGCCTGTCGCAAGCTCGGCGTCAAACCGATCATCGGCACTGCCCTCGAGGTGGACGGTGATGAGCTGATCCTGCTCGCCCGCAACCTCCGCGGCTATTCGAACCTGTGCCGGCTCCTTAGCTTCGCTCATCTCGATCAGCCCAAAGGCGAGGCCCGCGCGGCGCTGGCACGGGTGGCCGAGCACCGCGGCGACCTCTTCTACCTCAGCGCCACCGACCACGAGCAGCGGCTGCGTGAGCTGCAGGAGGCGCTGGGCAGGGAGAACGTCTTCAGCGAGCTCCATCACCACATGCGCCCCGAAGACCAGTGGGTCCTGGAGGGTCGGGCGGCGATGGCCAGGCGCTGCGGCGCCGGGATGGTCGCCACCAACCAGGTCCACTACCACGTGCCTGGCCGGCGACGGCTGCACGACGTGCTGGTTGCGATCAAGCACCGCGCGACTCTCGAAGACGCACGGCCTCACCTCTTTCCCAACTCAGAGCATCACCTGAAGGGCGGCGAAAAGATGCGTCCATTGTTCAAAGGCCATGCCGATTCGCTGGCGACGCCGTGGGAGATCGCGCGGCAATGCGAACTCGATCTGGACTTTCGCAAGGTCCGATTTCCAGGCTACCCGGTGCCGGCCGGCGAGACGCCCTTCTCGTTTCTCTACAAGCTCTGCTTCGAGGGCGTTCGAGACAGGTACCGACCGATCACCCCAGATGTGGCTCGGCGGCTCCAGCGTGAGCTGGATGTGATTCAAAAAACAGGGCTCGCCGAGTTCTTCCTCATCAACTGGGACCTCATGCGGTTCGCACGCGAGCATGGCGTCCCCGGCCAGGGCCGCGGATCGGCTGCCGACTCGATCGTCGCCTACGTGCTCGGCATCACCCGTGTCGACCCGATCGAGCACAACCTGCTCTTCGAGCGGTTCCTCCACGAGGAGATGACCAGCACGCCGGACATCGACATCGACTTTTCGACCGAGCATCGCGAGCAGGTCATCCAGTACGTCTATGACAAGTACGGCTGGGAGCGGACCGGGATGGTCTGCAACGTGGTGACCTTCCAGCCTCGCATGGCGATCCGCCAGGTCGGCAAGGCGCTGGGCTTCTCGGCGGAGCTGCTCGACAGGCTGGCCAAGGGAGTGGATCGCTGGTTCACCGAGGACGTCGAGGATTCGATGATGGACGCCGTGCCGCCGCCGAACATGCGGCCCCAGAGCTGGAAGCATTTCCTCGACCTCTGTCGGGAGGTGCAGGACTTCCCCCGGCACCTCTCGATCCACAACGGGGGGATGCTGGTCACTGGCGAGCCACTGGTCGACATCGCACCGGTCGAACCGGCGACGATGGCGGGCCGGCGGGTCGTCCAGTTCAACAAAAACGACGTCGAGGACCTCGGTCTGATCAAGATGGACATGCTCGGCCTGCGCACCCTGTCCGTCGTAGCAGAGGCGCTCGAGCTCATCCGCGACAGAACCGGTACGCGTCCAGATCTTGACCAGCTGCCTCTCAACGATCCACAGGTGTTCGAGATGTGCAGCGCCGCGGACACCATCGGCGTCTTCCAGATCGAGTCGCGGGCACAGATGCAGACGCTGCCTCGCACGCGCCCGCAAACGTTCAACGACCTGGTGGTGGAGGTTGCGATCATCCGGCCGGGCCCGATCCAGGGCAATGCCGTCCATCCGTACATCCGCCGCAAGCAGGGCCGCGAGGAGGTCACCTACGCGCACCCCCTGCTCGAGCCGATCCTCAAGGACACGCTCGGCGTGATCCTGTACCAGGAGCAGATTCTCGAAATCGCCATGCAGGTGGCCGGAATGACGCCAAGCCAGGCCGACGGCTTCCGGCGGGCGATGACCAGGCACCTCAACCGGGTCGAGATGTCGTCGCTCGAAGGCGATTTCATCAATGGCTGTCTCGTCAACCAGGTGCCTCGTGAGGTCGCCGACCAGCTGTTCGCGGCCGTGCAGGGCTTTGCGGTGTATGGGTTCTGCCGCTCTCACGCGGCCGCCTTCGCCAGGACGTCGTACGAAACGGCGTGGCTCAAGCTGAAACATCCGGTCGAGTTCGGCTGTGGGCTGCTGAACAACCAGCCGATGGGCTTCTACCACCCCAGCGTGCTGGTCGAGGACTTGAAGCGACACGGGATGACGGCGCTGCCGGTCGACATCAATTTGTCGGATGTCCGCTGCCTGCCCGAGCTCCTCACGCCCGCGCCCACGAAAAAGGCACAGCCCTCCGAGGGCCCTCCCTTCTCTTTACGGCCGTCCTCCCCCACCGGCCAACCTCCATCCAGCGTATCCACCGAGTCAATCCAGCCTGTTAAGACCCAGACCTACGCCATGCGCGTCGGCCTCAACTATGTTCGTGACCTCGGCGAGGACGGTCGCAAGGCGATCGTCGCCGAACGCGAGCGCGCCGGCCCCTTCACATCCTTCGATGATTTTCTCGACCGGCTCCGCGACCGCCCCATCGGCCCTCGAGCGGTCCGCAACCTGGTCATGGTCGGCGCCTTCGACGCTCTCGGCCGCTCCAGACGCGAGCTCTTGTGGGGCTGGCAGGAACGATGGCACGGCCACGGGCTTCGCCGCGGCATCGACAAGCAGTCCGAGCTGCGCCTCAACGGCACCGCCCCCGGTCTGCCGGAGATCGACGCTTTCGACGCCAGCCAGCTGGAGTACCGAATCTCCGACCTCTCAACCGGCCATCACCTCATCCACTTTTGCCGCGACAAACTTCGCGAGATGGGCGCGCTGGCGAGCCACCAGCTGGCGGCCATTCCCGATCACCGCCAGGTCCGCGTCGCGGGCCTCGTGGTCACCCGCCAGGCTCCATCGACAGCCAAGAAGATACGTTTCTTCACCCTCGAGGACGAGTTCGGGCAGGTCAACGTGACCATCAAACCCGACGTTTACGAGCGCTACCGCCAGGTCGCCAACCGCCAACCCATCCTGGTCATCGACGGGGTGATGCAGCGCCAGGACGGCGTTTATTCGATCCTCGCCAGCCACATCGAAGCGCTGCAAGGGGTGCCGCGACCGCGCCAAAGGTCGCACGACTACCGATAACCGTCCGGCCCCAAGACCTTACTTTCTGTAGCCAGGCCAGGGTCTTTTAGCCCAAGCTATGCGCTGCAGCCTTAGAACGCAGCAACCCCAGAGGTAGGTTCCATGTCGATCGGCCGAGAAATCGAAGACATCGCGCGCGATCTGATCAAGCATCAGCAC
>JBOHUP010000320.1:0-2871 GCA_050734615.1 Candidatus Dormibacteraceae bacterium
GGTCCGATGATCACCCCGGTCGCGAGGTACGCGATGATCAGCGGCTGCCCGAAGCGCCAGGTGACCGCCGCGATCAGGGCCGCCGCGCCTACGCAAATCCCAATGCTGGAGAGAAGGTCTGTGGGTACGTTCAAAGGCTGCCCGTCATGAGCTCGCGCCGGCGCGATGCTCCTCCCAGGCGATCCGGGCCGCGGGGCCGTCCGCAGGATCCGCCAGGATCAGAGGCACGGGGTGATGCAAGCCTTCGAGCAGGCTGTCGGCCATCCGTTCGCTGACCGGCGCCGCCTCCTCGATCGCATCCGCGTGGCGCAGCCAGCGTCCCATCCCGCGCGACCTGGTGTTTTGACCGATGCGCGGTCCGCTTGAACCGAGGCAGTAAAGCGATACATTCACGCCGCTCCCCTGGAGCTCCCGTGCCAGGCCTCGGGTGAAGGCCGCGAGCGCGGCGTATCCACTGTCGTACGGAACCGTGAACGCATCGCTCGGCACCAGTCCGCCGTATGGAATGGCGTTGATGATGTGACCTGAACCCCGCTCCCGCATGTGGGGCAGAAAGGCGCGCACTGTGCGGACGGGGCCCAGCAGGTTGGTCTCGAGCATCCATGTCCAGTCGGTGGTGGTGATGCGGTCGAGCTTGCCCTGAAGGAAAACGCCGGCCGTGTTGATCAGGATGTCGATCTGACCCATCGCCGTGGCCGAATCGCGTGCCAGGGACCGCACTGAGGCTTCGCTCCGCACGTCCGTGGCAAGTGCCAGAGCGGAATCGGCCGTGCCGAGGCTGAGGATTTCGTTGACCGTCCGCTCCAGCCTCGCTGAATCGAAGTCGGCGATGATGACCCGCGCCCCCTGCCGCGCCAGGCCTTTGGCGATCGTCCGCCCGATCCCGCTTGCGCCTCCCGTGACGACGGCGACCTTTGTCCCAAGCGCGCCTCGTGGCGCGGGTTCGTCAACAACCATGTCGCGGGTAGCTTGCAGTATGCGGCAGTCCCAGCAACGGGATTCGACAGGATAATGCGCGCCCGCAGCCCCTGGCGGAGTCGGTGATTAGAGACCGGCCGTCTCCCCGGTGAGCTTGCTGGTGGAGACCACCGGCTTCCTGGCCCCCTCGCCGCGCTCCACCGCCGGGAGGTGAAGCGTGAACGTGCTTCCCTCGCCGGGGACCGAGGCCACGCTGATTTCACCGCCGTGCAGCCGGGCCAGCTGGCGACCGAGGAACAACCCAAGGCCGGTGCCGGGAAAGTGGTTGGTGGAGTTGTTGGAGACACGTCCGAAGCGAGTGAACAGGATCGGCAGGTCCTCCGTCGCGATGCCGATGCCGGGATCCTTCACGCTGACCCGGGCGACACCCGCTCGGGTGGCCAGCGCGATGGTGATCTCCCCTCCGTCCGGCGAGTACTTCACCGCATTGTCGATCAGGTTGGTGACGATGGTCTTGATGCGCTCCGCGTCGACCATGACACGCACCGGCCGGCTCGGAGACAGCAGGACGAGCCGGTGCTTCTCGTCCAGGACCGGCTCGACCTTCTCGACGGCCGAGCTCACGATCCGCCGCAGGTCGGCTTCTTCGGGCTTGATCAAAAGCGCCCCATCCTCGAGCCTGGCCGCCTCGATCATCTGCTCGATCAGCGCATTCATCTCGAGGATCTTGGCCATCATCACCGGCGCTGCCTTGATTCCGCGCTCGTTGAGATCGCCGAGGAGGCCGCTCTGCAGCATGGAGCCATAGCCGCGAATGACGGTCAGCGGACCGCGCAGCTCGTGCGACGCGAGGTTGAGGAACTGGCTCTTGTGCTTCTCAATGGCGACGATTCGCTCCGTGACGCGGGTCCGGTCGATTCCGGCCGCCACCGAGGATGCGTATCCCTCCAGCTGGTTGATCTCGTCGTGGCCAAAAAGAGGGGTGAACGGACCGGAGACAACACCGAGGCAACCCGTGCCGTCGGTCAGGTGCAGCGGAACGATCATGACGGTGGCGCCGTCGGCCCCGGGAAAGAAGCCGCGCTCCGCGTCGCCTGTCTTTTCGAGGATTTCGTGCACCGCCTCCGGCCCGATGTTGCGGCTCGCCATCACCTTGCCTGATGGGTCGACGATGAAGGCAGCTTGGGCTCCCAACAGGCGGATCCCCCAGCCGACCGCTTGCTCGGCGAGAGCCTGGGGCCCCGGGCTGAAGATCAGCAGGTCCTGGATCGCGGCCCGCAGCTGGCTCTCCTCCCCCATCCGCCAGATGCGCCGCAGGAGGGCCGGTGGGGCGAAGCTCACGTAGATCAGGGGGACGGTGGCCATCGCGATGAGCTGAATCACGATGATCGCCGCTGGATTCTGCAGCGCCCGGCCGCCCACGACGCTCACCAGCAGGATCGCCATCAATGCGGTGAAAGCGAAGCTCAAAGCCCGCATTCGCGTGCGCTGGACACTCGGCTGGCTGCGCGATGCCAACCAGAAACGAACCACAGGCTCGCCGATGAAAGCACCCCATGACAGCACTAAAAGCAGCGTCACCCCGGACGCCAGGCTGGGTCCGACATGGGCGAGGACGGTCGTCGATGCGATCCCGAGCGCCGAGGCAACGATGAGCAATGCGGTCGCCGCGCGGCGGACATCCGGCCGCAGTGGAAGGAACGCATCGCGAAACCTCAGGACGAAGTAGCCGGAAGCCCGGAAGGCGATCAGGGAAACGCTGCCGACGACCGCCGGCGGGGTGCCTCCGGCCAGGGCCTCGATGCGGCCGATGGCTGCAGCGAGGGCCAGCAGACCCAGCGACCAGGCGAGCATGGCCTGGGCCCGGCCTCGGTATCGGTACCACTGGAACACCATGGCCAGGCCGAGCGCGATGAAGCCGACCGAGGTCAGGTCCTGCGCCACCTGCGTAAC
>JBOHUP010000321.1:0-6698 GCA_050734615.1 Candidatus Dormibacteraceae bacterium
GGTCAACCCAGGCGGGAGCGTTCGCGACGAATGTCTTGGTCTCTGACATTGTCAAGTGCCTCCTTGGAACGTCGATCTGACGAGCAGGGCGTGCCCCCTTCACGCACCCCAGGGCCTGCCTTCATTCTGCACCTCCAGGGTTGAAACGTGGGAATCGGGGGAGGGGCTGTAGCGTTGATACAGCAATGGCCCAAACCGCGCCCGTCGACCTGGTCGTCTTCTCAGACTACGTTTGACCCTGGTGCTACATCGACTCGGTCCGAGTCGAGCAGTTGGAAAAGGAAGGGCTGGCGAGGGTGACCTGGCTGCCGTATGAGCTGCACCCCGAAGCGCCTGCCGAGGGCATCCCACGCGACCAGTATTTCGGGCGGGCCCGCTCGGAGCAGATGCGCGACCACCTGCAGTCCATCGCCCATGAGGTCGGTTTGACGATGGAGCCGCGCGACCTGATCATCAACTCGCGGCGAGCGCTTGGCGCCGCCGAGTACGCCCGGGAGCACGGGAAGTTTGAGGAGATGCATCGCGCGCTTTTCAAGGCGCACTGGGAGCTGACCGGCCAACTCGAGAACGTCGATGACCTGGTTCGCATCGGTGGTGAGATCGGGCTCGACGAAGCCGAGTTGAGGGCCGCCATCGAAGAGGACCGATATGCCACGGTGATCGACGAGAACCGCAGGGTCGCGACCTCGGTCGGGATCGACGCCATACCGGCGCACATCTTCGGCCGCCGCTACCTTGTGGTCGGTGCTCACCCATACGAATCGTTCCGGCAGGTGGTCGACCGGCTCACGCAGAACGGATGAGGATCGTTTCGCTGCTTCCGAGCGGGACCGAGGCGTTGTTCGCGCTCGGCCTGGGCGACCAGCTGGTCGCCGTCACTCACGAGTGTGACTTCCCACCGGAGGCGTCGCTGCTCCCATGCGTGACACGCTCCATCCTGGGGCTCGAGGGCAAAGGCAGCGCCGGAATCGAGGCGGCCGTCTCGCTCGCCGCCACCGAGGGCAGGTCTCTTTATGAGGTCGACACCGACGCCATCCTGCGACTGAAGCCAGACCTCATCGTCTCGCAGGACATCTGTGACGTGTGCGCCATCCCGGCGGACCAGGTTGCCGCCGGCCTCGATGGAATCCCCATGATCCGCCAGCACCCGCACACCCTGGCCGAGGTCCTGGCCGACATGGAGGAGCTGGCCAGGGCATGCCACGCCGACGCCACGCCTCTGCTGCGAGCCCTGGCCCGACGCCTCGACGAGGCCTCTCGCCAGGCCGCCGCGATGCCGCGGATCCGCGGCGTCTTCCTCGAGTGGCTCGACCCGCCGTACCGAGCGGGACACTGGACCCCCGACCTGCTCGCCCTGGCCGGGATCGATGATCCGCTGGCGCGGGCCGGCATACCCTCGGTCGCCATGACCTGGGGTGACGTCCGGGCGGCGAAACCCGAGCTCTTGATCCTGGCGCCCTGCGGCTTCGACCAGACTCGTGCGGAGTCGGAGGCGGAGAACATGAGGCCACAGATCGATGAGGTGAACGCGGGCCGGGTGGTCGTTCTGGATGGCTCGGCTTACTTCAACCGGCCAGGACCGCGCCTGGTTGATTCCGTCGAGCTGCTGGTGGAGAACCGCTGAGCGCGCTCTAGCGCCGGAAGAGCTTGATCAGGGCGTCCTCGGCGCCGCTCAACAGGTTGTGCAGCTGCTCTTCGCTGGCGGTGAGCCTGGCGCTGCGGCCCACCGACCTCTCCTCCAGCAAACCCGCCTCCCGCAACAGCTGGACGTGGCCGCTGACCGTCGGCTGCGAGAGCTTGAGACGGCGAGCGACCTCGGTCACGGACGCGGGCTCGCGCGCCAGCTGCAAGAGGATGGCGAGGCGGGTGGGGTCGGCGAGTGTCTTCAATCGCGACGAGACCTGGACGGCAGCATCCCGTCGCTGCTGGTCATCGTCCCTGCGCCGGACGCCGCGTCCCGCGAGCAGCATGCCGTCCAGCTCGACGACATGGATGTCGCCGCCGAACCACGACGGAGAGAGCACGAGCCGGCTTTGCGTTGCGGCGCCCTGGGCCAGGACGTCGATGTCGGGGCGGCCGGGCCAAATTTGAGGCCGGTCCAGGAGCTCGCTGAACGCGCTCCCGGCCTCGAGCCTTCGCCGCCAGTCTGCCGCAGCCTCGGTCACAGCGGGCAGCCCGACCGAGCGCCATTCCGGTTCGACCGCCTTCCAGACTGATTGGAGCAGCGAAACATAGCTCGACCGCAGCGCCGGTTCCGTGCGCAAACGTTCCAGCCTGGCCCTCAAAGCCTCGCGCTCAAGTGGCGACTCGGACAACAGGGAAGGCGCCCCTGCCTTGAGCTCGCAGGCTGCGGCCAGGCGCGCGAAGAAGCGGTTGAGGTCCGTGTCGAAAAGTGCGCCGCAGCGCTCGGCCAGGACCACCTCTTCGGTGAAACCGCGGACGCCGTCAGCCCAGAACGCGTCGGTCGAGGGTCCGAGCTCGGCTCGGAGAGGCTCCAGGGTTGAGAACGCGCCTTTCAGAGGGTGACTGGCGGTAAGGCTGTGGAGCACCCACATGAGCTCAACTGCGGCCGAGGGCGCCACCTGGATCTCGGACGCCGCAAGCGGCTCGCTCTGAATAGGCATAGGTCTTTACCTATATTACAGCCGCAAGGGGAGGGAATACGCGCCTGAAGCAAGGGATTGAACTATAATCATGGCCGTGAACCAATACACAGCGGAACGGTGGGTGCTCGACAGGCACCAGGAGGTGGCCCGGCAGGCCGAGGCGCGCTCGCGGCTCGTCTCCCCCACCGCCGGCGTTCCGGCCGGCCGGTGGGCGGCCGCTCTGCTGCGTCGGGTCGCGGACCGCCTTGACGGCGCACACGGCTTCGAGGTCGACGGCGAAGCCTGCGGTAGCACGACCACCGCCTTCTAGCGTCCTGGTACTCCCCGGACTGAAGCTGGGAGTTGACAGTCGAGCCCCCAGCCCCGCCTAATTACGCGGGGATCGGAAGCCGGCTGTTTGGAGGAGCTCAATGAGACGAGTCATCGGGAGTATCGCCTGCCTTCTCATCATCGCCGCCTGCGGAGGTGGCGGGGGAGGCGGAGGGAACCAGTCCTCCAGCGCTCCTGTGCGGGGTGGCACGGCGACCATCGCGCTCGAAAGCGAGCTGCGCACGCTCGACCCGCTCGACTCGTCCCAGCTCGTCGAGCGCGAGGTCTTCTACAACATCTATGACTCGCTGTTCACGATCGACCCCACTCTGAAGATCCTGCCCGGATTGGTCAAGACCTGGGACGTGTCGGACACGATGAACTACAAGTTCACCCTGCAGTCCGGCGTCAAGTACCAGGATGGGACGCCTTTCAACGCCCAGTCGGTGAAGGACAACATCACGCGCTACAAGACGGCGGCCAACTCGCGGCGCAAGTCGGACCTCGCGAGCGTCAAAAGCGTCGAGGTCGTCGACGACACACACGTGATCTTCCACCTGAAGACGCCGGACGCCACCTTGCTGGCGACGCTCGTCGACCGCGCCGGGATGATGCTGTCGATGGATGCCGTGGCCAAGGGCGGCGCCAACTTCTCCCTCGCCCCGCTCGGCGCGGGCAGCGGGCCGTTCGAGTTCGTCGAGTGGCAGCGCAACGACCATTTGACTCTGAAGAAGAATCCCGGCTACTGGAAGTCGGGGCTCCCCTACCTGGACGGGGTCACGTATCGCGCGATCCCTGACCTGAACGCCATCCTGGCGGCGCTGAAAACGGGCGACATCGACATCGCGCGTGTGATCGCCAGCAAAGACGTCGCGTCGGTCAAGGCGGACTCCTCCTTCATCTATCGCGACACGCCGGCCATCGGATTCAACGGCTTCGAGCTGAACACCGGCGCGCCCCCGTTCAACGACGCGGCCAAGCGTCAGGCGGTCGCCATGGCCATCGACCGCTACGAGATCCTGAAGAACATCAACTTCAACATCGGAGTCGTCGGCCATGGGCCCATACCGCCGTCGAGCTGGGCTTTCGACTCGAGCGAGAAGATCTACGACCACGCCGATGCGGCCAAGGCAAAAGCGACAGCCACCGGCTTCTCGTTCACGATGAAGACGACGTCCGACCCGATCAACCAGCAGGAGGCGGCGCTGCTGCAGTCCGAGCTGGCGGCAGCCGGGATCACCATGCAGATCCAGACCGAGGAGTTCGCCACCTACCTGCAGGAATGCGCCAGCCACAAGTTCGAGGCGTGCTTCGTGAGCTGGTCTGGACGCATCGACCCCGACGGCAACATGTATGCCTGGTGGCACACGGCGGGCGACTTCAACGACAGCCTGTACAGCAACTCACAGGTCGACGGATGGCTGGCGGACGCGCGAACCACCTCGGATGTGAGCAAGCGCAAGGCGGACTATGACAACGCCCAGAAGCAGATCGTGGCCGACGCGCAGTACGTGTTCACGAGCTTCGGCGTGAGTCCGCAGATCTCCAGCAACAAGATCCACAACTTCACCCTGTACCCCGACTTGATGATCCGCATGGCGGAGGTGTGGAAGGGCTAGAGCTTAAGTTGGTGCCGGCGAGGTCACCGGCATGACCACGTATATCCTGCGCCGCCTGGCCCTGATGGTGCCGGTCGCCTTCATGGTGACCGTCGGCGTCTTCATGCTCATCCACCTGACCCCAGGCGACCCGGCGCTGATCGTCCTCGGCGAGGACCGTTCGCCGCAGGCGATCGCGGAGGTGCACCGGGAGCTCGGCCTCGACAAGCCGCTCTATGTCCAGTACGTGATCTGGCTCGGCCGCGTCGCTCACGGCGACTTCGGCCGGTCGATCACGACCAATCAACCGGTGGCGATTGCAATTACCGAGCGGCTGCCGGCCACCGTTGAGCTAGGGCTCGTCGCGCTCATCTGGTCTCTGGTCGTGGCCATCCCTCTGGGCACGATCGCGGCGGTCCGCCGGGGCTCGCTAGCCGACCACATCGCCACGGGCATCACGGTCGCCGGGGTTTCCATCCCGAACTTCTTCATTGGAATCGTCCTGATCTTTTTCCTCTCGGTCACGCTGCGCATATTCCCGTTCGGCGGCTTCGTGCCCTTCACGCAGGACCCGTACGAGAACCTCCGTCACATCGTGCTTCCCGCCATTGCGCTGGGGACGGCGGGGGCGGCCATCAACATGCGCTTCACCCGCTCGGCGATGATCGAGGTGCTGAATCAGGATTACGTACGCACCGCGCGCGCCAAGGGCGCCTCGTGGCGACGAGTTGTCTTTGTGCATGCGCTGAAGAACGCTCTCATCCCGGTCGTCACGATCGTCGGGCTGCAGATCGGCGGCATCATCGAGGGAGCTGTCGTGACGGAGACGGTGTTCACGTGGCCCGGTGTGGGCCGCCTGGCCGTCGAGTCCATCTTCAATCGCGACTACACGGTCGTGCAGGGCATAGTCCTGCTGGCCGCCTTCTCGTACATGGCGGCGAACCTCCTGGTCGACCTGGTGTACGCGTGGCTCGACCCCCGGATCTCCTACGCATGAGCAACGCTCCGGCGATAGTTGCGGCGCAGCAGCCGGTTCAGCGCACACGGATAACGCTCCTCGAGCTGGGCCGGACTCATCCACGCGTCACTGCGGCGGCCATTCTGGTCGCTCTGCTTTTCCTGGTCGCTCTGTTGTCGCCGGTGATCTCTCCTCACGATCCGATCGCGACGAGCCCGGACAACTCCTACATGCCGCCCTGGAGTCCAGGCCACATCCTCGGCACGGACGAGCTGGGCAGGGACCTCTTGAGCCGCGTGCTGTGGGGTGCGCGAATCTCGCTCCCGGTGGCGTTCGTCGCCGTCGCCGTCGGGCTGGTCGGCGGCGGCATGATCGGGATGGCCAGCGGCTACGCCGGGGGGATCGCCGACCTGCTGCTCATGCGCCTGGTTGATGCCCTGCTCGCGTTCCCCGGCCTCATCCTCGCCATCGCCATCGTGGCGGCGCTGGGTCCCGGCCTTCGCAATGCGATGATCGCGATCGGCATCGTGGCCGTGCCGGTCTACGCCCGCCTGGTGAGGGCCGTCGTGCTGCAGCTGAAGCAGATGGAATTCGTGACCGCGACTCGAGCGCTTGGCGCCACGCCGTTGCGATTGATAGCGCGCCACCTCGTGCCCAACCTGCTCAACCCCATCATCGTGCAGGTCTCGTTGTCAGCGGGCTTTGCGATCCTGGCCGAGGCGACTCTGTCATTCCTCGGCCTCGGCGCACAGGTGCCAACGCCCGACTGGGGACAGATGATCAACACGGGCGCGGGCTTCTTGAACAACGACCCTTGGCTCGCCATCGTCCCGGGTGCGGCGATCTCGGTGACGGTTTACGCGTTCAACCTCCTGGGCGATGCATTGCGAGACGCGCTCGACCCGCGACTGCGTTCCTGATGTCGTTCGCCCATTTGCTCGAGGTGGAGGACTTGCAAACGCACCTGCCTCTCCGGCAGGGCGTGGTCAAGGCCGTCGACGGCGTGTCGTTCAACCTCGACGCGGGTGAGACGCTCGGCATCGTGGGTGAATCCGGGTCGGGCAAGTCGATGACCGCCCTGTCGATCATGGGCCTGCTCCCGCGCCGAGCCAAGATCGTGAAAGGCCGGATCAAGTTCCAGGGGCGGGAGCTGACCGGCCTGTCCGAAGACGAGATGGAGCATGTTCGTGGCACGGACATCGCGATGATCTTCCAGGACCCGATGAC
>JBOHUP010000322.1:0-2003 GCA_050734615.1 Candidatus Dormibacteraceae bacterium
CGTCAAGGTCGACAAGCATTCGACCGGCGGCGTCGGTGACAAGGTGACGCTGATCGCAGCGCCGCTGGCGGCGGCCTGCGGCGTGAAGGTCCCCAAGCTGAGCGGCCGCGCGCTCGCCCACACCGGCGGCACGCTCGACAAGCTGGAGTCGGTGCCCGGCCTGACAGTCGACCTGGACCCGGACCGCTTCATCCGCCAGGTTCGCGAGGTCGGCATCGCCGTCGCTGCGCAATCGCCGCACATGGTGCCCGCCGACAAGCTGCTCTACGCGCTGCGCGACGTGACGGCGACCGTGCCATCGGTGCCGCTCATCGCATCCAGCGTGATGTCGAAGAAGATCGCGGCCGGCGCGGACGCGATCGTGCTGGACGTGAAGTTCGGTCGCGGCGCGTTCATGCCCGACGCCGACGCGGCCGAGGGGCTGGCCGCGGAGATGGTGCTGCTCGGCGAAGGGGCGGGCCGGCGCACCGTGGCTCTCGTCACCGCGATGGACAACCCGCTCGGGCGCTCGGTGGGCAACGCGCTCGAGGTGACCGAGGCGCTCCATGCGCTGTCCTCGGAAGGCGACGAGGAGCTGCTCGAGGTGTCGCTGCGCGTGGCCGGAGAGATGTGCCGGCTCGCGGGGGTGACCGCCGACCCGGATCGAGTTCTTCGTTCGGGATACGGCCGCGAGACGTTCGAGCGCATGCTGCGAGCCCAGGGCGGCAGGCTCGAGGAAGGCCTGCCTGTGGCTCGTGTGAAGATGGCCCTGCGCGCCGCTTCGTCAGGCTACGTCGAGTCGATCGATGCTCTGGAGATCGGCCTGTCCTGCCTGGAGCTCGGCGCGGGGCGGGTGCGCAAGGAGGACCGGGTCGATCCCGCCGCCGGCATCGTCATCGAGGCGCCGGTGGGGGCGCCCGTGCAGATGGGCGACACGCTCGCGATCGTGCACGCCGGCTCGCGGGAGCTCATCGAACGCGTCATGCCCCGCCTGCTCAACGCGTGGCGGCTGGCGGACCACGACGTGAAAAGGCCTCCTCATGTCCTCGCGCGGGTCGACAGGGACGGCGTCATCAGCGGCGGATAGACTTCGCATCGGTGGCGGTGACGGGCGAAAAGAAGTACCACGTCGGCCTCGCCAAGGGCGAGGTGGGCGATTACGTCCTCGTCCCGGGCGATCCGGGACGCACGCCCATGATCGCCAGGTATCTCGAGGGCGCCCAAGAGGTCGCCTTCAGCCGCGAGTACCGCACGTTCACCGGGAAGATCGATGGGATCCCCGTGTCGGCGATGTCCACCGGCATGGGTGGCCCATCGGTCGCGATCGCCGTCGAGGAGCTCAGCGAGCTGGGGGTGCACACGTTCCTTCGTGTTGGTACCTGTGGCGCGGCGCAGCCGGAGATCAAGATGGGCGACCTGGTGATCGCACAGGGTGCGGTGCGCAGCGAGGGCACGCCCAACGGCTACATCCCGCTCGAATATCCAGCGGTGGCGTCGCTCGACGTCGTCGAAGCGCTGGTCGACGCAGCCAGGGCTTCGGGCGCCACCTACCACGTCGGCATCATCCGCTCGGTCGACGCTCTCTACTCAGACCTCGTGCCCGACAGCATGCCTCGCCCTCACCTGCGCGATGAGCTCGAGATGTGGTCCAGAGCGGGCGTGCTGAGCAACGACATGGAGACGTCCACCCTGTTTGTCGTGGCCCGGCTGCGCAAGCTTCGCGCCGGCACGATCAACCTGTGCGTGGACGAGCTGGGCGCGGGCGAGATCAATCACCTCGACCCCAGCTACATGGACCGCATGCTGAAGGTGGCGGTGGACGCCATCCGGCGATTGATCAAGCGCGACGCAGTTGCCGATTCGAGTCAGTAAGCACCCTGTCATCGCGGACTGCCTGCGCGGCTTGCGTGACGAGACCACGGAGCCGGAGGAGTTCCGGTCGCTGGCGCGCAAGGTGATCACGCTGCTCCTGTATGAAGCGACCGCCGACCTCCCGGTCCGGCACGGCACGGTCCGCACTCCGC
>JBOHUP010000323.1:0-2026 GCA_050734615.1 Candidatus Dormibacteraceae bacterium
CGGAAAGCTCGCGGATTATTGCACTGTGACGGCTCTTCATGCGGTCGAGCCGGATCCTTTCCGCCAGCTCCACCGCGACCTCGTCGTCCACACTCGGCGGCGGCGCCGCCCACGCCCTCCTGATCAGGTCTTGTTCCTCCGCGGGATAGCCCGCCAGCTCGTTCTCCAGCCCGGATGCGCCCCCGCGCTCATAAGTCTCCAGCATCCGTACATACACATCGCGGTCCTCCTCGTCCAACTCCTCGGGAGTGATCTTTGTTCGCACCCGCTCGAACGCGACCGGCCGGACCGCGAGCAACTGCAGCAGGTATCTGCCTACAGTCAGTTTCTTCCCAGCCAGGCGGGTGGCCAAACCGCTCCCGGGAACTTGATTGGCCCCGTTTTCAGCCCTTCCCGGCCGCCGGGCCGGGCCGGGCTGGGGAGGCCCCACCGCCGACAGCAGATGGGGCTGCACTCCGATCCAGCCCCCCGCCCGTTCTCGATATGTCTCGCGGACGGCCGGGTCGGGGATCTTCTCCAGCACCTCGCGGGCTCTGGCCGCGGCGATCTCGAGGTGGTTCGGGTTGCCGGTGTTCAGGCCGGTGAGGGAGTCGCGGATCCAGAACTCCCAGCCGGACGGCGCGTCGGCGGCGAGCTTCTCCCAGCGCTCCGGCGCCTCCTGGCCGGCTGCGCGGAGGAACTCGTCGGGGTCTTTCGCGGGCGGTGGGACGGTGGCGACCCGGGTTCTCATCTGATGACCCGACGCCAGCTCCACCGCCTTGAAAGCGGCTGCCCTGCCCGCCCGATCGGCATCGAAGACCAGCAGCAGCTCGTCGGTGAACCGCTTGAGCAGGCGGACCTGGTCGTCGGTCAGCGCCGTGCCCGAGCTGGCCACGGCGTTGGTGATGCCGACCTGGTGCGCGGTGATGACGTCGAACTGCCCTTCCATCAGCACGGCATGGCCGCGGCGCGTGATCTCGTCCCGCGCGAGGTCGAGGCCGAAGATCACCCGTCCTTTGACATAGGCGGGCGTCTCGGGCGAGTTGATGTACTTGCGCTGCTCATCGGCGCGCACCGTCCTGGCGGTGAATGCGAGGGGCTGGCTTCGCTCGTCGCGGATCGGGATCACCAGACGCTCCGCGAAGAAGTCCGTGCCGTCGCGCCGCATGAGGCCGGCGTCCTGCGCGTCCTGCAGGGATCGCTTCTTCGCCCGCAGGTACTCGGCGAAGCCGCGACCGGCCGGCGCGTAACCGAGCTGGAACTTGCGAGCGGTCTCCTCGCTGACCCGACGCGATTCAAGGAGGCGCCGTCCCGGCTCGCCCGCGGGGCTCGACCACAGGACGTACTCGTAGTACTGAGTGGCGAGCTTGAGCAGGGCGAGCAGGCGCTTGCGGGTGTCGCTGCGTTCCTTCTGCTCGGGGGAGAGCTTTTTCAGCTCGACGCCGGCCCGCTCGGCCAGGGTCTGGAGCGCACCTCGCTTGTCAGTCTTCTCGATCAGCTCGACGAAGGTGAAGACGTCCCCGTGGCGCTGGCAGCCGAAGCAGTACCAGGTCTGGGTCTGTGGGTGGACAGTGAAGCTGGGGGTGTCCTCCTGGTGGAAGGGGCACAGGCCGACGAAGTCCTTGTTCCGCTTGGTCAGGCGGAGGTGCTCCTGGACGATCTTGACCAGGTCGACCTTCGCCTTGACCTCGGCGAAGGCGTCATCGGACGAGGGCGTCGGCACTGGGTCTATTGTCGCCTTCCCCGGAGGGCGGGGCAGTGGACCTGGGCTAGGCTCGACCCTCTCTCAGCTGGGCCACCGTGCTCTCGATCCGCTGCCGGCGCGTCTGGGGATTCTTGACATCGATGGGTATCACCAGCCGCAGCTGGCGGCTGTAGGACATGCTCTCGAAGAACTTCTTCGCCCTGGCATCATGCGCCAGCGCAGCAGCCAGGTCCGACGGCACGCTGACCTCGCGCGCCTCGGTGTCGAGCTGGAGCTCGAGGTCGACTGTATCGCCGGCGGCGACGCCCGACCTCTCACGCACCTCGGCGCTGACGCCCAGCA
>JBOHUP010000324.1:0-3307 GCA_050734615.1 Candidatus Dormibacteraceae bacterium
CGCCGCACCCTCGCGGGCCTTCTTCGTGGGGATTTCAATCGATAGGGATCTTGCCGACGCGCTTGGCGGTCCGGCGCCGCCGCGCCGCTGGCCTGGCGCTCGCCCGGCCGCGCGCCGTTTGGCCCGCTGAGCCGGTCACCCGGTGCTCATAAATGAGCATCAGCGCCGTGATGAGCTCCTGCTGCGCTTTCATCAGGTGGACCTGGGCCGATGGCGGCACCATGTCCGACACCAGGTGGCTGATCCGAGACCCGAGCTCATTGGCGAGCTCGATCATCCGCTCGCCGTCTCGGCTCATGACTTCGTCTCCTTCCTTTCTGGCCGCTGCGCGAACCTGACCTTCAGCTCGCCATCCTCGATTGACGCGCCGGCCGTATCACGGCGCGCGAGCACGCGGGGCAGCGAGATCTCGCGCCGGTAGTTGCCGACCGTAACGTACAGCTCGCCATTGTGGCGGTTCAGGGAGATGGCCGACCGGTCGGCGAAAGGGACCTTGAGCGTGAGGACGTAGTCCGGTCCGTCCTTGTCGATGCGCTGCGGGTTGCTCGTCGCGAAGTGCTCAGCCGGGTCCCGGTCGCCGTAAACCGCCTGAGCCATCCTGGCAAGCATGCTCGCGCCGACCACCTCGCGGTCGAACAGCGGCACGTTGAGAATCGGGATGCCGGCGAAAGACTGCTCGACTTCCGCGCGATAGCGCTCGTGAATGCGCTGCCACTTCTGAAAGAGCTCGTCCTGCAGCTCGCCCGGGAGCAGGCGATTCACGACGACCGCGTCGGTGATGTATCCGAAGAGGCTCAGGTATGTGTAGGCGCGCTTGGCTTCTTTGACCACCATCTTTTCGAGGTTGAGCACGATCCGCACACTCGTCGTAGCCGGATCGGTGAGCACCTTGCGCATGCCGCCGAGGTCCAGCAGCAGGCCTTTGAGCGAGGCGTAGATCTCGTCCGAGGGCAGAGGCATGCCGATCATCGGCTGGAGCACCGGTCGAGCCACGCGCATCGCGCGCCGCTGCCAGGGATAGATCTTGTCGAGCCACCACTTGGCGGCGTCCGGGAACGTGAGGAGCTGGAGCGTTTCCCCGGTGGGTGCGCAGTCGACGATGAGCACGTCGTGCTCGGCCCGCTGCGCGTAGTGCTTGATCCACATCAGGGATGCGATCTCATCCATGCCCGGAGGGTTGGCCACCTCATCGGCGACAACCTCGTCCAGCCCCTGCGCCGCGAACACCTCGGCCGCGTACTCGTGCAGCTTGGCCCAGTGCCGCTGCATCTCGTGCAGCGAGGAGACCTCGTGCGCCCACAAATTGTCGGCGATCCCGGTCAGGTCGGTTCCGAGCTCGACGTCAAACGAGTCGCCCAGGGAATGCGCGGGGTCCGTGCTCATGATCACCGTCTTGTGGCCCGCCCTTGCGCAGCGCACGGCGGTGGCGGCGGCGACCGACGTCTTGCCGACGCCGCCTTTGCCCGTGAACAGGATCACCCTCACGCGATGGAGTTTACGAGGGTGGGAAGGCGGCCCCCTTTTCCTGGTTGACGTGGTCGGAGACGAGCGCCTCGACGTGCCTGAGGATCTGGATCGTCACCTGTGTGTTCGACTCGATGGCCTTCAAGATCTCGACGTTCTGGATGTCGGCCTTGTCGGCCTCTTCCGCCGCGTGCTCGAGCGTGAGCCGGTCCTTTTGCGCCTGGCGGTTGCCGGCGAGGAGCAGAACGGGCCCGGTGTAAGCAGCCTGGACGCTGAACAGAAGGTTGAGGAGGATGAATGGGAACGGGTCCCAGTGATGGGTCAGGCCGATGATGTTGAGCGACAGCCAGCACAGCACCGCGATCGTCTGGATGATGAGAAAGGTCCACGAGCCGATGCCGGCGGCGGCCTTGTCTGCGATGCGCTCTCCAAGCGTCGCCTCGTCGTGATGAATGACGTTGACGGCATGCTTGTGGTCCTGGGGCTGGAGCTTGCGTCGGCGCATGGTCTGCTTGAGCGCGGCGTGGCCGGTGTCGCCGGTTCTGACTGACATGGCGGAACGAAACTCTAGAGTCTGGGACCGGGCGTGTCTATTTCTTAAGCGTTCTCAGTGCTACTTGAAGATCAGCGGGACGGTCACCGATCCGATCGCGAGCAGGACAACCATCGCGCCTCCGACGACAGCCAGGCGGACCAGGTCCTTGGTGAAGTAAGGCACGCGGTCGAGGGGGATCGAGGGGTCGGCCGACTCGACGATGAAGCGGCCACCTCGGCCCTTGACGATCTGGTTGCGAGCCCCAAGCGACATCTCGACCGAGCGGACCAGCGCCTGGTCCCCCCCGACACGGGCCTGCGAGACGCTGCGCTGCGGGGGGACGGCCGCGACCCCGGCGGCGGTCGTCCCGATGCCCGGGGTGAGCGGACCGGCCGGCCTCACCGGCGGGCGATATTTGCCTTTGGCCCTCTTCTTTCCCTTGCGGCTCACTGACGAGGAGTCTAGCGAGGCACCGGATGTGGAAGGATCTGCCCATCAATGAGCGGCAAAACAGGCAGGCGGTTGGAGGGCCTGTGGTGGAGCGTGGGGTGCGACCAGTGGGTGGGTTCCGCCTGCCTGCTGTTGGGCCGTGGGACTCAACCGGCTGAGATGTGGGCTACGATATGTTGTGTCCCGCGCGCAGTTATAACCCTGAATGTAGTTGTTGTCAAGGGTCTTAACATTTTTAGATGACCACGACCTACTGCATCAGCTGCGGTGAGACGCTCGCGCCGGAGCACCGGTTCTGTCCCCGCTGCGGCGCTGAGCGCTGGACTCCGCCGCCGGGACCGCCCAGCCTTCGCCCCCCGCCGGGCGCCGGCTCGCAGGCCTTCACAACGGCTCCGCCCCCCGCCCCTGCCGCAGCGCGCTTGCGGTGGCTGCCGTTCCTTTTCGCGGCGGGCGCCGTGTTCTGGCTGGTCGAGATCGCACAGTTCGCCGCCATCGTCGTCGCGCCTGCAGGTCGAGATCAGCTGCAGCAGGCGCTGGCGACGGCCGGAATCAAGCAGGACATCTCCACTGTGCTGGTCCTGGAGTGCATTTTCGTGTTCGCGTTGGAGGGCGTCGCGGCCGCGCTGCACGCCGCCGCCTATTTCGGCTTGCGGAAGCTGCGCCCATGGGGCTGGATCGCCGCCGTGATCGTGGCGATGACGTGGTCGCTCATCCTGGTTGGAATCCCGGTGCTGGTGGTGCTCCTGCGCCGTCAAACGCGCCAATCCTTCGGGATCTCTTAAGCCCGTCGCGGTGCTCTAAGCCCGCGCCCTAGACCTCGGTCGTCAGCTCGGCGTACTCCTCTTCGCTGATCAGGTC
>JBOHUP010000325.1:0-2287 GCA_050734615.1 Candidatus Dormibacteraceae bacterium
GTCCGACAGACCGGGCAGGATCGGAGCCATTCCAACTCCGACATCGATGCCGGCGGCGACCAGCTTCTCGATCGCGCGCAGGCGCTGGCGCGGGTGTGCCGTGCCCGGTTCGGTCCTGCGCCAGATGTCGTCGTCCACGGTCGGGATGCTGAACGTGATGTGCAGGTCTGCGCGCCGCGCGAGCTCACTGAGCACGTCGATGTCTCGCACGATCATCGGGCCTCGCGTGATCATCGCTGTCGGGTTCGAGAACTCGCGGAGCACCAGCAGGCATTGGCGGGTCAGGCGGAACCGACCCTCGGCGGGCTGGTATGGGTCGGTGGCCGCTCCGATGACGACGGTTTCCCGACGCCACGACCGGCGTGACAGCTCGGCGCGCAGGACCGTTGGGACGTTGACTTTGACGCGGATGCTTCGACCGTAGCGGTCGTCAGAAGGCCGGTCGGCGCGGAGCTCAAATGCCCTGACGTAGCAGAACGCGCAGCGGTGCTCGCAGCCGGTGTAAGGGTTGAGCGACCAGGCGAAGCCCATGTTCTTGACCGGGTTCAGCGCTGACTTGCACTGGACCTCGACGTACTCGACGTCGGCCAGCCGGGGCTCCAGGACCGCCATCCACCGATGGTAGAACAAACGTTCGCTCTTAACAACCGGGGTTGCGGCGAGGGATTTTTCGCAGTTTGATGAAATCCGGAGTGCTGGTTGGGGGTGGGTACCAGCGGGAGAGGGTGGGCCCGCGAAAGGAGCGCCTAAACGGCTGGGCTGCCTTGGGGACGGACTTTCGAAGACGGGCAGAAATCGTTCAGCACACATTCCTCACACCTCGGCCGCCGAGCCACACACACCCGCCGACCGTGCAGGATCAAACGCAGTGAAAGCCCGGTCCATTCTTCTTTCGGCACCATCGAGCAAACCTGGTGCTCGATCTTCACCGGGTCCCGGGTCGCCACCAGCTTCAGGAGGTTGGTCAACCGGGTCACGTGCGTGTCGACCGCAAACCCAGGCACGTTGAAGCCGACGCCAAGGATCACGTTGGCGGTCTTGCGGCCGATACCCGGCAGCTTGACCAGGTCCTCCATGCGGTTCGGCACAACACCGCCAAACAGTTCGACGATCTTGCGGCTGGCCGCGATGATCGTGCGCGTCTTGACCCGAAAGAAACCAGTCGGCTTGATCAGCGTCTCGACGACGGCGGGATCCGCGCCCGCCAGGTCGGTTGGAGTCGGATACCGCCGGAAAAGCTCCGGCGTGACGAGGTTGACCGAACGGTCAGTCGTCTGAGCCGACAGGATCGTCGCGATCAGGAGCTGGAAGGGGTCTGCGTGCTCCAGCTCGGTCGCCGCCGGGTAAAGGTCGCGCAACCGCTCGTAGGTGAGCCTGGCTCGGGTCCGCGCCCCGCGGGGGGGCGGCGGAACCATCCACGGTTTCTTTGACTTAGGGGCCAAGCAGCTTGCGCGCCGCGGCCGCCACCTGCGAGCCTTCCGCCCTCCCGGCCAGGCGCGCCGTCGCCCCCTTCATCACCGCGCCAAAGGCCTTTGGGCCGTCGGGCTTGAGCTCGGCGATCACCGCCCTCACCTCGTTCTCCACTTCATGCTCGCTCATCGTGGCCGGCAGGTACCCGCGCAGCACTCCCAGCTCAGCTTCCTCACGCAGAGCCGAGTCCTCTCGCCCGGCTTTTCGGTACGCATCGATCGCCTCTTCGCGCTTCTTGGCCTCTTTGCGAGTTATCCGGACGACGGCATCGTCATCGATCTCTCCGCCGCCGCCCCCCACTTTGCTCGCCTTCACCAGCTCGCTTTTGAGAAGCGACAACGTGCTCAGCGACAGCTCGTCGCGCTTCATGCGCGCGGCGACAAGATCCGCCTGGATGCGATCGTAAAGGGCCATTGCGCGATTGTCACACATGCACCCCGGATCGCCGATAATCGGCCCCTATGTCTTACGCCCTCATCGCCGGACCGGTGGTAGCGCTCATCGGCGTCGTGGCCGTTTTCTTCGTTCTGCGACGCAAATCGGTCGAGAAGCGCTCGATGTACTCCGCGAGGCGATCGCAGATCGAGCACAAGGTACGAGCCGCCCGCCAGCGCACGCTTGCGCCGCACGGCCACGCGGATAGTCCTGCAGAGGCTCCGCCGGGCGCGGCACCCTCGCCGTTCGCTCCCACAGCCAGCGAGCCGACTATGACCTATCAGCCGGCCGCGTACCAGGCGCCAGCGAGCGCGCCACCCCCTACTTTGGCCGCCCCAGAAACCTCTCCCGCGGAGTCGACATGGGGAGCGCCTCCCGGGCC
>JBOHUP010000326.1:0-7878 GCA_050734615.1 Candidatus Dormibacteraceae bacterium
GAGCCGGCCAGGTAGTTCGGATCGGGGAGGTTTGGGGCGGGGACGATCGGTCCGCCCTGCACGTCACCTACCTTGCATGGCGGCGGGTAGGGGATGAATCCGGGGCTCGAGTTGTAGCAGTAGTAGGCGGCGATGTTGCAGTTGCCGGCGGAGGCGTAGCAGTTGCCTGACTCGTGCATGTTCAAGTCGAGACACGCGGTGCCGTTGGAGTAAACGTCCCCCAGAACGGTTAGGTTGCCAGCGCCTTGCAGCTGCACCGAGCACGCGATCTGCGCCGAGGTGGCCAGGGTTAGAAGCGCCGGGGTCTGGCGCTGGTTGCCGACGATGGCGGTAGCAGTGGCGGTGATGAACGCGGTCGTCGGGCCACCGAATATCTGCATGAAAGCAAGTGGGAGGTTGTGCGTCGAGGAGAACGAGAACTGATATCCGTTGAACTGCGTGTTGGTGGCGACCAGTGTCAGCGTGTAGTTGCCGGGGTAGTTGTAGACATAGGTATCCTGCTGCAGGTTGCTCAGCGGCCCGACCGACGCCGACGTGTGAGAAGAGGAGGTCCAACCTCCGTACATGTGGAGGTTGCTCTGATATACGGCTATCGAGTTGGGGATCGCGTATGTCGTCAGGTCGAAGTAGTTCTCGTACCAGTCGCCTGCGGCAAGTGCCGCGGCGTCGACTGCGGTTTGCTGATCACGGCGGTCCACATAGGAACGGCCCGAATCGATCGCTAGTCCGAGCATGGCGAACAGGACGAGGATCAGCAAGCCGATCAATACGATGGCCTGGCCTTCCTGGAGCTTTCGCTGGGGTGACTTAGTTCGAGTACTCGGCACGGTAGACCGCATACGCAGTGATGACGATTCGGTTGCCGACAACTTGCTGTATTAAGGGAGTGAACGGTTGGAAGTTAAACCACAGCGTGATTTTGATCGGTTCGTTGCCGACCGCGGGGGTGATTGCATTGCAGCCCGGGCCAGGAGCCGGAAGGCTGCCCAGGCCGCCGCGCGGGCCATTGGGTACGCCGTTGCCGTCGGCGCTCGGGTCGGTGATGAAGATCCATCCAGTGTTGGATGGGGGCAGCTGCGCCGATCCAACCGGATTGCCTCCGTTGGGTATCGGCCCATTGGGGCAAGGGTTCGCGAGAACCTCGGTCACGGCGTGGCCCTGGATCGCGGTCGCTACGTCGGCATCGGTTGGCCACGAGTGCGTCGTGCCGCCAGGGTCGACGAAGTATGAGGCTCGAACCGCCACTCGGGCGCCTTCGTTGGCCGCCTGCTGGAGCGTGATGTAGAAGTAGAGGCCGCGGCCGAAGTCGATGATCCCGAATGTCAGTAGGAGGATCACGGGGGCGATGAGAGCGAACTCGACCATGCCCTGAGATCTTTGACTCCGAAGCCAGACGGGGACCTTCTCTTTCATGGTTTGCCCTGGATGGTGAAGTGCTCGTTGTAGGCGAGGTTGACACCATTGCCGAAAAGGTTCTGGATGAACGGGGTGATGAGCTGGAAGTTCATCAGCAAGGCGACGTTGACATCGCCCAGGCGCCACGAGTTGTCGGTGCGACCGCATCCCGGGCATGCGCCGGTGGGCGCCAGGGTCCCGACCCTGGGGTTGCCGCCTGGGTACGTGTAACAGATGTAGACGTTGACCGAGTTGGGTGTCGAGGGGAACGCAGCCGCGGCGTACGGCTTGTTCCCTGCGGTGTTGCCGTCGCTAGGTGCGAGGCACGTCCCAGACGCCACCAGGACACCTGTGAGCCCGGCGCCTGCCAGGGACTGGTTGACCGCGGTCATGATGTCGGTGTCGTCGAGGAACGCATTGGTGCGGGCCGCGGTGTTGAACCAGGCGCCGTGGCGAGCGCCCTCCCGGGCTGCTCCCTGCAGATTGACCGCGTAGTAGAAGGCGCGCGAAAAGTCGAGCAAGCCCATCGCCAAAAGGAGCAGCACGATTGAGGAGATGGCGAACTCCACCAGAGACTGGCCGCGCTGCATCCGGCAGCGAACGCCAGTTCGTCTGCCGGCCGGACTGATCAAAACCATTTGGGCAACTGGGCACAAGGATGCAACATCTGTACGGCGTCTAACGTGCGATAAGACGTTTTCGTTCGCTAAATCGCGCGTAAGTTAAGCCCGGCCTCGATCCACGAGACCCGGCGCGAACAAGAAAAGATGACGACACAGGAACGGATGATTCGCGCTTTGCCACGCTGGCAGGACGTTCGCGCCCGCGCCATCGACGCCACCTTCGACGCCGATCGGCGCCGTGTAGGCGAACGCGTGGCGGTCGTTTTCCGCTGGCTGTTCCTCATCCTCCTGGCGGTCCTCGACAACGTCAACACTCACACCGGGGAGGACGCGAAGGTGACTGTCGACCTCGTCCTTCTCGGATGGGCAGTCATGAACGTCGCGGTCAACGTCCTTCTCGCGCGCGGTTACAGCCCGGGCAAGCAGTTCAGCCTCTCCACGATGGTCCTGGACATCCTGTTCGCGGCGGCGCTCGTCTACCTTTCCGACGGCTTCAGCAGCCCGTTCTTCCTCGCCTTGTTCCTGGCAGTGATCACCAATGCCGTCAGGTTCGGCGCCACGGCCAGCTTCATATCCGCGCTGGTCATATCCTTCATCTACTTGTTCATCGGCGGCAGCTTCACGCCGGCCAACTTCTCCTTCAACCCCAACGCGACCATCGGCACTGTGTTCCTGTTCGTGGTTGTGTCTCTGACCACCGGCTACATGACTCGAGAGCTCGAACGAGAGCGCCGCACGGCCGTCGAACGAGCGGCCCAGGCCGATTCTCTGCGGGAGCTGAGCATGACCATGGTCACGAATACGGACATCAAGGACGTATTCGACGTCTTGATCGACCACGCGGTGCAGATGACCCGAGCCGAGCGTGGGCGCTTAATCCTGTCGTCGCAGGAAGGCTTCAACGTGGTCGCAGCTGCCAACCGAGACGAGACGGTTGCGACCTCTCCCGAGGATGAGGTCATCGATGAGCACGCCCTCTCGCAAGCAGCCGGCACGGGCGAGGCCGTGTTCGCGACGGACCGCAAGAATCTTTCCGTTCCGATCGCATCGGCTGACGGCGTTACTGCGCTGGTGTGCCTGACCACTGCAAGCGTTTTCACGAATCAGGATCTCTTCGCCGTCGACGCGCTGTCCGGCAGCTCCGCGGTCCCGATCGCCAACGCGCTGCGCTACCAGCGCAGCCACCAGGAAGCCACGACCGACGGGCTGACGGGCCTCGCCAACGCGCGCGAGTTTCGGCGCCGCCTGGAGCTGAGCTTCGGTCGCCCCGACCGGCGCGAAACTCCGCTGTCGCTACTGCTCATCGACTTCGACCACTTCAAATTGGTCAATGACCAGCAGGGTCATCAGCACGGCGATCTGGTGCTGCAGCTCGGGGCGCGCATCGTGCGCGCCGCCGCCCGTGCGCAGGACATGGTCGCCCGGTACGGCGGCGACGAGATCGCGGTGATGGTCGCGGACACCAACGGTGCCGGGGCCCAGCGCCTGGCGTACCGCATCGTCGACGCGGTGCATGCGGCCGCGGTGCCAACGATCCCGGAAGGGCACCTGACGTTCAGCATCGGCGTCGCGTCTTATCCCGAGGACGCGTTCTCGTCGATCGACCTGGTGGCCGCGGCCGACCAGGCTCTTTACCTCGCCAAACGCGAGGGGAAGGATCGAGCGTGCACATTCCCTCAGCTGGTCACCGAGCTCGAGCTGGCTGAAGGCAACCTCGTCGAGATGCTCGCTGACGCCGGTCCCCAGGTTATGGTCGCGGTCGCGCACGCTGTCGACCACCGCAACCCGGTCGCGCAGGGCCATTCAAGCCGGATCGCTGCCATCGCCGCCGCCACCGGCAAGCGAATGGGAATCGTGTCCAGCCGGCTGGAGGATCTCCGTACGGCCGCATTTCTTCATGACGTCGGACACATGGTGCTGCCCGTGGAAGGCCAGAAGTTCGAAGCGCCTGGTCACGCCGAGGCTGGTGAGACGATCGTGGCCGGCGCGCAGTTCCCGAGGGAGGTGGCGGCCGCGGTATGCCACCACCATGCGCGCTGGGACGGATCCGGGTCGGCGGACGGCATGGCCGGGGAGGGGATCCCGGTCATGGCGCGCATCCTTGCCCTTTGCGAACGGTACGAAGCCATGACCGCCGGCCGCGCCTGCCCACGCTTGACGCCGGCGGCCGCGATGGAGAGGTTGGTCGAGGGCTCGGGGACCGAATTCGATCCGGCCGCCGTCGAAGCGCTAGGGAGAGCCGTCCGCGATGGGGGCCTCGAGCTGAACCTGCCGGAGCTTGCCCTGCCGGCGACCGCGCCGGTGCCCGAGCCCGCCAGCGCCTGAGCTCACCTTGCGGCGCAATCGCGCCCGGCGATGCTCCAGCTCTTGGCTGGCGTCGGGCATCCTGGTTTGCGCCGCCTCGACCACGTCCAGCGCCTGCTGAGGGTCGCGCCGGCGCCATTCCAGGAGCCGGGCTCGAGCGACCGAGACGCGAATGTCGTCCGACGCGCGAGCCTCGAGCCAGGCCAGCAGGCTGTCCGCGGCGCCGATCGCACCTCGGCGGACCAAACGTCGGGTGATCAGCAGGCCTGCCGTCGCCGCCGCGCCGGCACCTGCGAACGAGGTCGCGTTTCGAAGGGCGCGCCAACCATCCGCTTTCGCTCCGCGGCGGAAACGGTGCCGGCCAAGCGCCAGCCAGTCCGCCGCATCCATCCCCGTTTCCGCTCCTTGCAAGCGCAGCAACAGCCGCGAGTGGAGATGGACCAGGCTGATCACGTCGAGCCGATTGTGCTCGAGGGCCGCCTCGAGATAATCGCGAGCGCCGGCTCGCAGGTAATCGAAGTAGGCCTCAGGCACCAGGGTGCTGGGGAGCGGATCGTCGCGCTCGTAACCGAGCAGGCGCTCCTCGACCTGCCGCAGCGTGCAGCTCTCGAGCCGGTGCCGGTACAGAGCTCGCACGAGGGTGAGCAGGTCGACGTGGGTGGCTGGAGCGAACTCCCCGGGCATGCGAGCCATGACCCAGCGCGTACGCAGGACAGGGAGGTCGAATGAGCCGCCGTTGAACGTTCCCACCGCGCCGGCCGCCTCGATCTCTTCCCGCAGCGCATGCAGGAATGCCGGCTCCATGCCGGGCTGCGGAAGAAAGAACTGCGTGACGCGCAAGCCGCATTCGATCGGCCTCGCGACAGCCGCTGCGAAGACGTAGGTGCCCGCGCCACCGGTCAGGCCAGTCGTCTCGGTGTCGACGTACGCGACGTTGCCGGGATCGGGGTCGAGCGCAGGCAGGGAGATGACGTCCTGGCGGATCACCGCCGTGCCGTAGGGCGTCGGGATCTCCTCGAATCCCCGCGGCAGCTCGACAGTTGGCTTTGGCCGGGGTCGCGGGGGCGCCCCTAGACGGCTAAGGCGGTCGCGGAGTTGGGAGACCGGCGCCGGGCCTCCAGCAATTTGAGGCACGCTTCTTTCGCTCCTTCAACGAGGTGCAGTGGTCCGACGCATGAGGGACAGCCGGCGGAGCAGGGGCAATCACGCACGAGGGCGGCGGCATCTTCGAGGAGCTCGTCATGCAGCTCATAAAGCCGCGACGAGAAGCCGACCCCGCCGGGATAGAGCTCGTAGACGGTCACGGTCGGCAGCTGCGTGGTGACCGAGCGCACTTCGGCCACCGATCCCAGGTCGCGCGGGTCACACATCAATCTGAGGCTTGCCACGTGCCTCAACGAGTGCGCGATGCCCTGCAGACCGGCCTCAAGGGTCTCTCGACCGAGGGCAAGCCAGAGGTCTTTGTCGATCGTGATCCAGTAGCCCGCGGTGTGCAGCGTCTGCTCGGGAAGGTGGATCGGGCCCGCCCCGATGTTCTCGTGCGTATGGAAGCGGATCTTCTTGAACATGCTCGCGAGGCTTGTGATCTTGACTTCGCCGTGGCTGCGAGTAAGCCTTGTTTCGTCAGGTCCGGCGAACGTGTCGAGGACCTGCACGGTGACCGACGCGAGAGCGTCGGTGTAGTACTCGACGTCGACCGGCCGCACATATGCCTTCTTCTCGTTCCAGTCGAGGCGGTCGACGTGGTACTGCGCGCCCTCGTGTAGATAGACGGCCTCTTCATGCAGCAATACCGGCGCGGTGAACTGGTCCATCTCGCCGATGACCTGAGGACGCGGATGGGACGTGTCGATGATCACGACGTTGTCGGCGAGGATGCGACGCAGATGGACCTCTTCGGCCGGGAAGGCCTGGCGGCTCCAGAACCAGCGACCCGCCGAGCGGGTTGCGGCGCCGTCCTCTTCGAAGAGCCGCAAGAGCTCCCGCACGTCGGCGTTGCCGAGCCGTTCTTCGTTTTCGAAAGGAAGCTCGAACAACCCGGCCTGGAGATGGCCCGCCAGGAGCAACAGGTTGTCGGGGTCGATCAGCCCTTCCTCTGGATCGGTGCCCAAAAAGTACTCCGGATGCCGGACGATGAACTGGTCGAGAGGCGAGCTCGAGGCGACGAACACGCCAACCGAACCCGAGCGACGTCCTGCGCGGCCCAGCTGCTGCCAGGTCGAGGCGATCGTACCCGGGTAGCCCACCAGCAGAGCGCACTGCAGGGTGCCGATGTCGATCCCGAGCTCGAGGGCGTTGGTGCTGACGACGCCGGTGATGTCGCCGGCGCGAAGCCCGGCCTCGATCTCCCTGCGGTGCAGGGGAAGGTAGCCGGCGCGATAACCGCGCACGCGCTGGTGCGCGTCCAGTCGCGGCGCGAGGTCCTCCCTCAGGTAGCTGAGCATCACTTCGACCTGGAGCCGGCTGCGGCAGAAGACGATCGTCTGCACGCCGGCCTTGATCCATGGATTGGCGATGCGGCGCGCCTCGAGCATCGAGCTGCGGCGCACTCCCATCTCACGGTTGACGAGAGGAGGGTTGTAGAACACCAACCTGCGTTCGCCACGAGGCGCGCCGTTGCGGTCGACCAGCTCGATGTTGTCCTCTTCGAGCAGTCGCTTCGCGAGCTCCAGCGGATTGCCAATCGTCGCCGACGCGCAGATGAAGGTCGGGCTCGATCCGTAGAAGGCGCAAATTCGTTTCAGGCGCCTGATGACATTGGCCACCTGGCTCCCGAAGAGCCCCCGATACGTGTGCAGCTCGTCGATGACGACAAACTCAAGGCTCGAGAACAGGCGGCGCCAGCGGGTGTGGTGCGGAAGCAGGCCCGTGTGAAGCATGTCCGGGTTCGTCATGACGACGTGGCCGCCTTCGCGAATGGCGGTGCGTCTGCCGGGAGGTGTATCCCCGTCGTAGGTGTCGACGCGCACCTCGACCGGCAGGCCGTGCTTCAATGCGCTGAGCTCGGCCAGCTGGTCTTGGGCCAGCGCCTTCGTCGGATACACGTAAAGCGCGCGTTTCTCGGGGTTCTCGAGCAGCCGCTGAAGAACCGGTAGGTTGTAGCACAGGGTCTTTCCGCTGGCTGTCGGTGTCACCACGACCAGGTGTCGCCCGCTTCGCACGGCACGATAAGCCTCGGCCTGGTGGGAGTAGAGACGTTCGACGCCTCGCCTGCCGAGGGCGGCGACCAGCTCGGGTTGCAGGTCGGCCGGCAGTGGGGCCAATGTCGCCGCGGCCTCAGGAATCACGTGGTCCAGCGTTACTTCACCTGGAAAGGTCGCCGGGTCGAAGTGCGGAAGGTTGGCCATGGCGCCCTGGGAGGGTATACGAACATTAGTTCGCAGTCAAGCGCGGGCGAGCGCGAGCTGGAGCGGTACGAGCCGGGATCTGATGCCGATTTCGAGCGGCTCTACCGGAACACGTACCGGCGGATCCTGGGCACCCTGGTCACCGTCCTCGGGGACCGGGCGGCCGCGGAAGACTGCGCGCAGGACACCTTCGAGCGAGCCTACAAAGG
>JBOHUP010000327.1:0-3860 GCA_050734615.1 Candidatus Dormibacteraceae bacterium
GCTGCCGTTCGCCTGGCCGGGCAAGGCGCTCACCGTTGTGCACGACCTCGCTTTCGAGCGTCACCCCAACGCCTATTCGACCAAGGAGCGCGCCTATCTCCGATCCAGCACCCGCTGGGCAGCCGCACGCTGCCGGTTGCTGATCACACCATCGGAATCGACCAAAGCCGACCTCGTCAGCCTCTACGGCGTCAAGCCCGAAAGAGTACGCGTGGTCCCTCTCGGTGTCAGCAAGCCGAAAGCCGCGCCATCACCGCCATCGCGCCTCGCCGAACTCGACCTGAAGGGCACGTATGTCCTCCAGGTCGGACGCGTGGAAGCCCGCAAGAACCAGCTCGCGGCCCTCGCCGCGGTGGAGCGGCTGGATGGCGTCACGCTCGTGGTCGCCGGACCGGAAAGGGACCCGGCCATCGTGGCTCGTCTTCGCGCGTCGAGCCGGTGTCGCGTCCTCGGCCTCGTCGAGCAGCCGACCCTCGAGCTGCTCTACCAGCAGGCCGGGGCGGTCATCGTCCCCAGCCTGTACGAAGGCTTCGGCCTGCCGGTGCTGGAAGCGATGATCCGCGGCAAGGTCGTCGTCGCGGCGAAGGCTTCGTCGCTGCCCGAGGTCGGCGGCGAGGCTGTGCTCTACTTCCACGAGGCCGCCGGCCCGGACCAGCTGGCCAAGGTGATCGAGGCCGCGCTCAGGGACAAGCCTCTGCGCGCAAAGCTCATTCGGGCCGCCCGCGCTCGAGCCGCCAAGTTCCCGTGGGAGAGCACGGCGGCCGGGGTGGCGGGTGTGGTCAGGGAGCTCGTCTAGGGGCTGCCCCGCCCGCGGCGCGCGATCGCGTCATCGATCGCCTTCCAGGTGAGCCGGGCCGCGCGCGGCCAGCTGAACTGCGCGGCCCGCAGGATGCCCCGGCGCCGCATCTGCGCGGCGAGCTCGGTGTCCCCGATCACGTTCTCGAGAGCCTTCCGCCAGGCCTCAGGCTGGTCCGCCGGCACCACCAGGCCGGCGTCTTCGACCACCTCCGGCAGGCTGGCGCGGTCGGACACCACGACCGGTGTGCCGCAGGCCATCGCCTCCAACGGCGGCAGGCCGAAGCCCTCGTACCACGCCGGATGGGCGAGGACGCGGGCCAGGTTGTAGACGGCGGGCAGGTCTGAAGGGTCGAGTGAGTCCACGTGGCGGAGGCCAGGGCCAAGGCGGGCCATGCGCTCCCGGATCGATTCGTAAAGCCAGCCCCAGGAACCGACCACGACGAGATCGGGACGGTCGCGCATCATCGCCCACGCCTCCATCAGCGTCTCCAGGTTCTTGCGCGGCTCGATCGTGCCCACGAAAAGGATGAACCTCTCCGGCAGCCCGAGCCGCGAGCGCGCCCGGGCGAGCTCATGCGTGTCCATCGGGCGAAAGCTCGGCGACACGCCGTGCGGAACTACCTCGACGCGCCCACGTTCGATGCCGAAGACCTGCACGATGTCTTGAGCCGTGTTCTCCGAGACGGCGATCACGACATCCGCCCGGAGCACCGAGCGCGGCACCACCAGGCGCGTGCTCAGCGGTTGGCGCCCCGGGAACCAGCTGGAGTTGCGATAGATCGCGAGGTCGTGGACCGTGATGACCGACGGGGCCCCGACGTTACGCAGGGGGAGCGCCCCGGCAGGCCCGAAGTACGCGTCAGGGTTCATGCGGCGGATCGCGGCGGGCCACTGGATGTGCCGGCCGACCAGCCGGGTCTGCGGCAGCGGCCGGTACGTGGCCTCGGGGACCTGGACGAAGCCACCCGGAGGTCCGAAGACCGTCATCCGGCAATCGGGCCGGTCCACGGCCATCGCATGCAGGATCTGCGTCGTGTAGACGCCGACCCCAGCCCTCGGCCGCTCGAGCCCCGAACCATCAACGACGAGCCGAAGTCCGACGTTTCCCCTCTCCCCCGCCGGGAGCAATCAGTAAGTCCTAACCTGCACGCGCTCGCGCGCCGGGCCAAGGATTAGGGGCGGAACTAGCCATCTACCGCAGGTAAGACTGGTTTCGTTTGAGGACCTCGAATTGCTCCAGCGCGAGACCGGTGCCGCGCACGACGGAGGTCTGAGGGTTGTCGGCGACCACGGCGGGAATGCCCGTGTGCATCGACAGGTAGCGGTCGAGGCCGCGCAGCTGCGCCCCGCCTCCGGAAAGCACTATGCCTCGATCGAAGATGTCGGCGGCCAGCTCGGGGGGCGTCTCCTCGAGGACGTCTCGAACGGCGCCCACGATCAGGCGCAGCGGTTCCTGAATGGCCTCGGTCACGTCGTTCGAATTGACCACCACGTTCTTGGGCAATCCTGAAACCAGGTCGCGACCGCGCACGTCGGTCGTGAGCGGCTCCTTCATCGGGATCGCCGAGCCGACCGCGATCTTGACCTCTTCGGCAGTCCGCTCACCGATCAGCAGGTTGTACTTCCGCTTCAGGTACGACGTGATCGCGTCGTCGATCCGGTTGCCGCCTACGCGAATGGAATGCGCCACCACCATCCCTGAGAGGGAGATGACCGCGATCTCCGTAGTTCCACCGCCCACGTCACAGATCGCGTTGCCCCTGGGCTCTGCGATGGGCAGACCCGCGCCGATCGCGGCCGCGAGGGGCTCGTCGATCAGCCACGCCTGGCGTGCGCCGGCGGAGATCGCGGCCTCGGTGACCGCGCGACGCTCGACCGACGTGACGCCCGACGGAACGCAGATCATGATCTCGGGCTTGAAGATCCGCTGCCGGCCCTGCACCCTGCCGATGAAGTGGTGCAGCATGCCCTCGGTCACGACGAAATCCGCGATCACGCCCTCGCGCATCGGCCGCACGACCTGGATTGAGTCGGGAGCGCGCCCCACCATCTCCAGCGCCTGCTTGCCTACGGCGAGGATGCGCGTTCCATCGCGGTTGACCGCGACGAGCGAGGGTTCGTTGACCACTATCCCCTCGCCCTTGACGTAGATGAGCACGGTCGACGTGCCGAGGTCGATGCCTATCTTTTTAGACAGCACGCGAGAGAAACCTACTCGTAGCTGTGACCTGCGATGTCGGTTTCAGAGTCGATGCGGACTGTCTTGATCTGGGCTCCCGCGGAGGCGAGCTTCCCCGCCATGTCCTCATAGCCACGCTCGACATGCCATGAGTTCCTGAGCAGGCTGTCGCCCTCGGCGCACATCGCGGCGATCACCAGGGCGGCGCCGGAGCGGATGTCGGGAATTGCCACATCGGAGCCGTGAAGGCGGCAGGGGCCATGGACGATGGCATGAATTCGGCCCTGCACCGTGATGCCTGCGCCCATCTTCGCAAGCTCTCGCACGTGCTGAAACCGATTTTCATGAACGTACTCCGAGATGACGCTCTCGCCATCCGCCTGTGTCATCAAAGCCATGTACTGCGCTTGCAGGTCAGTGGGAAAACCGGGGAAGGTCCAGGTCGACATGTCGATCGGCTTGATGCGGGTCTTCGGCTGCCGCCCAACTCGGAAGGATCCCTCGCCGACCTCGACGTGCGCGCCGGCCTGCTCCAGCTTCAGCAGCAGGACATGCAGGTCCTCAGGCGTGCTGCAGTCGATGCGCAGCTCCCCACCCGCCGCTGCCACCGCGATCGCATAGGTGCCCGCCTCGAGGTAATCCGCGATCACCGTGTGCTCCGCCCCACCCAGCTCGCGTACGCCATCCACGACGAGCCGCTCCGTGCCCACGCCCTCGATGCGCGCGCCCATCTTCTCCAGCAGCCTGCACAGGTCCTGCACGTGCGGTTCGCGCGCGGCGTTGAATATCTCGGTCCGTCCCTGGGCCAGCACCGCCGCCAGCAGGATGTTCTCCGTGCCGGTGACGGTCGGGAGATCGAAGACGATCCGGCCGCCGTGGAGAC
>JBOHUP010000328.1:0-2642 GCA_050734615.1 Candidatus Dormibacteraceae bacterium
CCATTCCGCTATTGCTTGCGGTGGTCACCGCCCACCTGGTGCTCATCCCGGTGGTCGAGCTGCAGCGCCAGCTCTCGTTCGGTCTCTACTTCGTGGCTGTGATCATCGTGATCGTCATGGCCATCGCCGGCTTTGGAATCTGGAGACTCGGCGCGATTTTCCTGCCGATTGGATCAATCCTCGCGTACGGCTACTTCGCCTTTCTCGGCCACCAGGCTGACGTCGCGGGACTGATCGTGAAGTTGGTCGAGGTTGCGGTGGTCGCGGCCGCTGTAACGTCGTTGCTGCGCTATGGGCTGTCAGGGCCGAGGCGCAGCCCCGCTTAGGGTCGCGCGGCGGCTCGTGCCTTGTGCC
The DNA here is from genome assembly GCA_050734615.1 of Candidatus Dormibacteraceae bacterium. Classification (GTDB taxonomy): domain Bacteria; phylum Chloroflexota; class Dormibacteria; order Dormibacterales; family Dormibacteraceae; genus DASXBJ01. Next base: position 355 of record JBOHUP010000328.1, read on the forward strand.
CCTGGGCCATGATCTTGTGCATCTGCGCCAGGTGCGAGTCGTCGTGCGCCAGACCGCCGAGGAATCGGCCAACGGCGTTCATCGGAGGGCGGCCCGGGTAGGGGGTGTAGACGTTGTCGAGGTGGGGCTCTTCGGGCCACCCGTCGAGCATCGCGAGCCTCATGCGGCGGCTCTCTTGGACCCGTTGGCGGATGAACTCGGCCGTCTGCGCGCGCTCCCACGGCACCTCGTAGCGCGAGCGACCCTCCACCGGCAGGCCGCGAGCGAGGATCAGCGCCAGCGCGGCCGACTCCTCGGAGGAGGCGGTCGTGTGGACGACGACGTGGCCCAGCGTCCAGACGAGACCGACTTCCTCCGGCCGGGCGGCGTAGGTGTCTTTCGCGTCGGGATCGTCTGGCATCATCACGACGTCGTCGTCGGTCGCATCCTCGATCGCTGCGAGCTGAAGGTCGCACATCTCATTCGTAATTCGGGCCAGAGCCTCGCGGTCCAGGCCGCCCGCCAGCTCCTGCACGCTGACCTCGCGCCGGTGCAGAGGACCAAAGTCCAGCATCAGTGTTGAAACCGCCATCGTGGATGGATGATTCCAGGCGCCTTTGCTCTTAGGCTCGAACCCTCGAGGTCAGTGGCCCCGGAAAGCCTCCTCCAACCATTCCGCCACGACCGTCGGGACGACTTTGGCATCCAGGAGCAGCGGTGTCGGCCGGCCGCGATCCAGCCAGTCGCGCACGACCTCGAGGTCTGCCGCGGATTGAATGGTCGCCGCCTCCAGCCCAACGGCCCGGGCCAGGGCGGCAAAGTCCGTTTCCGGGAACCGCACCGTGTCCATGGGCGCCTGCTCAGGCGCGAAATGGTGAACCTCGGCCGAGTACGAGGCGTCGTTGTAAACGACGACGATCGCGTCAAGGCCAAGGCGCCCTAGGGTCTCGAGCTCGGGCAGCCCCATCAGGGCGCCCCCGTCGCCCAGCGCGATCACTGTCGGGCGATCCGGCCGTCCGATTGCCGCCCCGATGCCGGTGGCCAGCCCGAGACCGACTGACATGAATGACTGCGTGAAGACGAAGGAGCGTCCGTCCGGAACGTCCATGTACATCGGCGCCCATCCCATGAAGTGCCCCGAGTCGACAGCGAGCGTGCGCTCCTGTGGGAGCAACCCGTGCAGGGCGATGCTCAGCGTGCGTGGATCGATTCGGCCGTTGCCCGACACGTCCTCGAACGGCTGCTCACGCCACCCGCCGTGGCGGATCCGTCTGGCCATCTCATCATTCCGACGGCCACCCGCGCGGTGCTCGCCCAGCGCCTCGCTCAAGGCTGTGGCGGTTGCGGCGACGTCGCCCACCAGCGCCAGATCGACCGGCCGGTGAGCGCCGACAGCGTGGGGGTCGACGTCCACCTGGGCAACTTTTGTCGCGGGCCCGAGCAAGTGGCCGCTCCGGGTGGTCCACATGTTGAGCGACGCGCCGAAGACGACCACCACGTCTGAGGCATGGATCAGCTCGGCCGCCCAAGGTGATGCGAAGCCGCCGCTGATCCCCAGATACCACGGGCTGCCCGCAAACAGACCGTAGGCGACCGCAGACGTCGTGAGCAGCGCGCCAGTCTGTTCGGCAAGCTGCTCGAGCGGCGCACGGGCCGACGACAGCACCGCTCCACGGCCGGCCAACAGCAGGGGCCGCTCGGCCGAGGCGAGCAACCGGGCCAGCGCTTCGATGTCTGATGCACAGGCCGGCCGGCCGTGAGGTCCCGTCATGTCGGGCAATCCGCTGGGCACTTCGCACTCGCCGGCCTGGACCTCCAGCGGGACCGAAAGCAGCACGGTCTTGCGCTCGGCGACGGCGATCCGCACCGCCTCGGCGACCTCGGCAACGGCGAAACCCGGTGCGCTCAGGCGCCGGTGGACAGCGCCTGCCACCCCGGCCAAGCCGGCTTCGTCGATGAAGAAGTTGGAGAGCGGGGCCGTGGCTTCGGCCGCCAGGAGCAGCAGAGGCGTGCGGCTCTTGGCGGCCTCGGTGAGCCCGGTGAGCGCGTTGGTCACTCCAGGACCCTGGTGAACAGTCACCACCCCCGGCCGCCCCGAGGCGCGGGCATACGCATCGGCCATGGTCACCGCCCCGGTCTCATGCCGCGCGGCGACGAAGCGGGCCCCGTTCGCCTGCAGCGCATTGGCCAGGTGGAAGTTGCCGCTGCCGACCAGACCGAAGAAATCGCGGACGCCCATCTGGACCAGGGCGCGGCCCATGGCTTCGGCGGCCCGCATCGGGGTCTTTAGCGCTCGACGAGTGCCAGCA
>JBOHUP010000329.1:0-3505 GCA_050734615.1 Candidatus Dormibacteraceae bacterium
GGGCCCTCGAGTACGGATCCGCACCCTCGCTCACGTCAAGGGCGACACCCTTCAGGACCACGCTCCAGCCGCTCTTCTCGTCAGCGTCCCAGCCGTCCGCCTCGAACGCCACGTTCTCGCGCGGCGCGCGGGCAAGACGCGTCCCCACCGCGCTGCGGTAGATGACGATCGATCCGTCACACGCGTAGTTGACCGGGAAGATGTCGATCGCCTCACCGGTTCTGAACGCGACGCGCCCCAGGGTTGCCGAGTGCAGGTACTCCAGGCAGCGGTGCTCGTCGAGCACCTCCAGGACATCGCTCCGCAACGAGGCTCTGCTCATGCCTTGTCTGATTCCTCCGAAGCGATCACAGCGCCCATCTGCCTGGCCATCGATTCGGCGATCTCGCGCACCGTCGCCTGAGCGACGTTGTGCATCACGGCTTCGTCGATCAGCTCGCCGAGCCGGCCCAGCGGCGGCTCGTACACGCCGCTCAGCGTCAGACGGGTGACTTTTTTCTCCACCGGTGTGAGCTCGAGCCGGCCGTTGAGGACCGGGAACAGCTTCTCCGGGAACGTCGCCTTCCAGGTGATCGGCACGTTGGTCCAGTCGCCTTTGCGTTCGGGCTCGCCGAGCTCGACCTTGACGCGCTTGGTCACCGAGATCCCCGCGACGCGCAACCCCACGTCGCTGCGACCGTCAGCTTCGAAGTGTGGGAACCAGGTCCGGGGACCACCTTCGAGCACCTTCGCGCATTCAGCCGCGGCCCGGTCGATGTGCACCGAATGCTGGACATACATTGATCGCAGTATCCGGCCGCTCAGGCGCGGGCTCATGTGCCGGTAGGCCCTACGGGTGCGGGCCTATAGACCTACTTCGCCGGTTCCTTTTCGCCGCCGCCCGCCTTCAGCACGCGGGCGATGGCCCGCAGCGGGTCGAAATACGCGTCGTCCATCCGCTCCTTGAGCGGGATGATCGCGTTGTCGGTGATGTGAATGTGCTCCGGGCAGACCTCCTGGCAGCATTTGGTGATGTTGCAGTAGCCGAGCCCCGCCTTTCCTTTGAGGAGAGGCCGGCGGTCGAGCACGTCTTTCGGGTGCATCTCGAGGGCGGCGATGCGAACCATGAAGCGCGGTCCGTAGTACTCCTGCTTGCCGTCGTGATTTCTCAGGACGTGGCATACGTCCTGGCACAGGAAGCACTCGATGCATTTACGAAACTCGAGCACGCGGTCGACGTCCATCTGGCGCATCCGCCACGGCTCGCTCGCCTTCATGTCCTTCTCGGACGGCGTGAAGGGCGGGATCTCTTTGTTGACCTCGTAGTTCCAGCTCACGTCGGTGACGAGGTCCTTGATGACGGGGAAGGCTTGCATCGGCCGAACGGTGACGCGGCCGCCATAGTCGGTGATAGGCGTTTTGCACATGAGACGTGGGAAACCGTTGACCTCCGCCGAGCACGAGCCGCATTTAGCCGCCTTGCAGTTCCACCTGACCGCAAGGTCGGATGCCATGTTCGCCTGCACCCACAGCACGGCATCGAGCACGACCATGCCTTCCCGCACCGGCACGCGGTACGGGACGACGTCGCCCCCCTTCGAATCGCCGCGCCAGATGTTCAGGTCCAGAGTCGAGATGTCCACTACTCGGTTTCCTCCGGTGTGTATCGGTCGTAGGAGCGACGCACGGCGTCGGCGAGGTAATCCGGCATCGGCTGACGCTTCGCCGCAGAGACACGCATGCCCTCGGGTGCCTTTTCGACGACGAAGTTCACGGTCTCGAGCTGCTCGTTCGTTTTTGGATAGTCCGATCGTGCGTGGGCCCCGCGGGTCTCCTTCCTTTCGATTCCGGCACGCAGCAGCGACTCCGCATTGATCAGCATCGAGCGCAGGTCGGCTGCGGTGTGCCAGCCGGGGTTGAAGGCAAGGCTCTTCGAGCCGCCGGTGCCGCATGCGGCCGCGCGAGCGCCGATCTCCTGGATGGCGGCCAGGCCGGCCTCGAGACCGGCGCCGTCTCGCACGATCGGCGCGTATTTGGTCATCGCGTCCTGAATTTCGCCCATGAGTTTGTACGGGCTCTCGCCGGCCGGGCGATCGAGTGGGGCCATGAGGGAGGCGATCGCGGAATCCACCTCTTGGGGATCCAGCCTGGCCTGCGTCCCTTTGGGGTTGGCCCTCGCCACCGCCGCGACCCCGTCGCCGGCGCGCTTGCCGAAGACGAGCAGGTCGCTGAGCGAGTTGCCGCCAAGCCGGTTCGCGCCATGCAGCCCAGACGCGACCTCGCCGGCCGCATAGAGTCCCTCCACGGTGCTGGCGCCGGTCTCCGGGTCGACCCGCACTCCTCCCATTGCGTAGTGGATGGTGGGAGCCACCTCCATCGGCTGCTTGGTGATGTCGACCTTCGCCAGCTTCAGGAATTGCTCGTACATCGAAGGCAGCTTTCTCTTGATGAACTCGGGCTTGCGATGCGTGATGTCGAGAAAGGCTCCGCCATGAGGCGTCCCTCGACCGGCCACGACCTCTGAATTGATGGCGCGGGCCACCACGTCGCGCGACGAAAGCTCCATGCGCTCATGGTCGTATCGCTCCATGAAGCGTTCGCCGTCCTTGTTGCGCAGGAGCCCGCCTTCACCCCTTACGCCTTCGGTGACCAGGATGCCGCGGACGCCGGCCGGCCAAACCATTCCGGTGGGATGGAACTGGATCATCTCCATGTCGCGCAGCTGAGCTCCCGCGTCGTATGCGAGCGCAGTGCCGTCCCCGGTGCTCTCCCAGGAGTTCGACGTGACGCGATACATCCGGCCGGTGCCTCCGGTGGCCAGCAGCAGCGCCGCGCAGCGGTAGAGGATCAGCGACCCGTCGGCTCGACGGTAGGCAAGCGCCCCGGCGATTCGTCCATCCGCCTTCAGGAGCTTGAAAACGTTGGTCTCCATATGGACGTCCACGCCCGGCGTGTGGACAGCGCGGTCCTGGAGAGCGCGGATCAGCTCGAGGCCGGTGCGGTCGCCGATATGGGCCAGCCGCGGGTAGGTGTGCGCTCCAAACGGCCTCTGGTGAATGCGGCCCTGCCAAGTGCGGTCGAAAACGGCCCCCCAACGTTCGAGCTCGAGGACTCGCTCGGGTGATTCCTTGGCGTGCAGCTCGGCCATGCGCCAGTCGTTGATCAGCTTGCCGCCTTTCATCGTGTCGGCGAAATGAACCTCCCAGGAGTCCTGGTAAGCGACGTTGTGCAGGGCCGCCGCGACGCCGCCCTCGGCCATCACGGTGTGCGCCTTGCCGAGCAGCGACTTGCACACGATGAGTACTCGCAAGCCTTCCTCGGCGGCGGCGATTGCGCCGCGCAACCCTGCCCCCCCAGCCCCGAGGACGAGGACGTCAGTCTCGACTGTCTCGTATGTGGCTTGGCTCACGAAATCCATCGCGGGTCGTGCAGCACGCCCGCCAGCAGCAGCCGGATGTAGATATCTGTGCCGGCGACCGACACCAGGCTCGCCCACGCCCAGCGGTCGTGCTTGACGTTCAGCACC
>JBOHUP010000330.1:0-2724 GCA_050734615.1 Candidatus Dormibacteraceae bacterium
GCTGTGGCGGGTGGCTTGGCGTCCGCCTTGGTGTCCGGCTGGGACGGCGCCTTGGCCGCGGGCTCCTTGGCTGCGCCGGGGTCGGGCGCTGCCTTGTAGCCGTCCACCCCGAACTGGTGGTTGAAGGTCGAGATAGCCGCTTTCAGGCGCTCGAACATCGAGTCGTCGAGGGCCTTCTTCTGCACGATCTCCTCGAGCACGCCCGGGCGTTCGGTCTTGAGGAACCGGATCAATCCCGCCTCCCACTCGCGGACCCGCGCCGTCGGGACCTTGTCCGCGTAGCCCTGCGTGCCGGCATACAGTGCAACGACCTGTTCGGCCAGCGGCACGGGCTGGTACTTGTCCTGCTTGAGCAGCTCGGTCAGGCGCGCACCGCGCTCGAGCTGGTTGCGGGTCGCGGTGTCGAGGTCGGAGGCGAACTGGGCAAACGCGGCCAGCTCGCGGTACTGCGCGAGGTCGAGTCGTAGCTGGCCGGCCACCTGGCGCATCGCCTTGGTCTGGGCGTCGCCGCCGACGCGCGACACGCTGATGCCGACGTTCAGCGCCGGCCGCTGGCCCGCGTTGAACAGATCGGACTGCAGGTAGATCTGTCCGTCCGTAATCGAAATGACGTTGGTGGGGATGAACGCCGAGACGTCGTTGGCCTGCGTCTCGATCACCGGAAGCGCGGTCAGGGAGCCGCCGCCGTGCGCCGGGCTCATCTTGGCTGCACGCTCCAGGAGCCGGGAGTGCAGGTAGAACACGTCGCCGGGATAGGCCTCACGGCCCGGCGGCCGGCGCAGGTTGAGGGACAGCTCGCGATAGGCCCACGCCTGCTTGGTCAGATCGTCGTAGCAGCACAGCGCTTCCTTGCCCTGCTCCATGAAGTACTCACCTATCGCACAGCCCGCGTACGGCGCGATGAAGTTGAGCGACGCCGAGTCGGATGCGGATGCCGCGACGATGATCGTGTAGTCCATCGCACCCCGCTCTTCGAGCTCCGCGGCGACTCGCGCAATCGAGGCGGCGTTCTGGCCGATCGCCACATAGACACAGATCAGGTCCTGGCCCTTCTGGTTGATGATCGTGTCCAGCAGCACTGTCGTCTTGCCGGTGAACCGGTCGCCGATGATGAGCTCGCGCTGGCCGCGGCCGATCGGGATCATCGCGTCGATCGCCTTGATTCCGGTCTGCACGGGGCTGTCCACCCGCTTGCGGGTGATGACGCCCGGGGCGATCCTTTCGATCGGCATGGTCTTGGTCGTCTTGACCGGGCCCTTGCCGTCGATGGGCACGCCGAGCGGGTTGACCACGAGGCCGATCAGCGCCTCGCCGACCGGGACCTCGAGGAGGCGTCCGGTCGTGCGGACCTCATCGCCTTCGTGAAGGTGGCCGTAGTCGCCGAGGATGACCGCGCGCACCTGGTCCGCTTCGAGGTTGAGCGCGAGGCCGTAGGTCTCCTGGGGGAATTCGAGCAGCTCCCCGGCCATTGCGTTTTGCAGGCCGTAGATCTGCGCGATGCCGTCGCTCGTCGCGACGATCCTTCCCACGTCCGTCGCCACCAGCTTGGCGTCAAAGTCTTTGAGCCGCTCCTTGATGACGTCTGAGATCTCTTTGGTGCTGATTCCCACTTCGCTAATTCACTCTCCTATGTCGCCGCAAGGCGGCGCCGAAGCTCCTGCAACTTGGTGGTGACGCTGGCATCAACCAAACGATCGCCGTACTGAAGCTTCAATCCGCCGAGGATGCGCGGGTCGACGACGGCGTCGATGCGTACCTCCTTACCCAATCTCTTCGATAGCTCCTCTGCCAGGCGGTCGCGGTCGGCCGGCTTGAGCTCGACGGCGGTCGTCACCGTGGCCCGCACCCGGCCCGCGGCCTCGTCGGCAAGCCTTTCGTACTCGTCGACGACGGCATTCACCTCAGTGACCCGATTCGACTCGATCAGGAGCTTGGCAAGGTTCGTGGCTTCTGGGTCGAGCTCATGGGGCGCCTGTGAGATGAGCGCCATGCGGTCGTCCACGGCAATGGTCGGGTTGGTCACCACCGCGGCGACCTCAGGGTTGGCCAGAAGGTCGCGGACCCGCGCCACTCGGTGGCCCCATCCGGCGACCTCGCCTGCCTCCTGCGCGAGGTCGAAGACGGCCCGCGCGTAGCGCCTAGCGGCTGCGGTCGGCACTCGCCACCTCGGCTATCGCCCTGTCGATGAGCTGGCGCTGCCTGTCGTCGTCGAGTGTCTCGCCGATGACCTTCTCGGTCGCGGCAACCACGAGCTCGGCGACCTCTGTTCGCACCGACCGGATCGCTTCGTCCCGCTCAGCCTCGATCTCCTTGCGGGCAGCATCAACCGTCCGCTTGGATTCCTCCTCCGCCTTCGCCCTGAGCTCCTGGCGCAGCTGCTCACCCGACTTCGCCGCCGCGTCGATCACGCTCTGCGCAGTCTTGCGGGCGTCGGACAGCTTCGCCTCGGCGGCCTTGAGCCGTTCTTCGGCCTCGACGCGGGACTTCTCAGCCCCCCTGAGCTGCTCCGCGATCGCGCGCTGCCTGGCCTCCGCCAGGCGCACGACCTCGGGGTAGACGTAGCGGGCAAGGATGGCCAGCATCACCACGAACGTGATCAGCTCGACGATCACGGTTCCGTTGATATCGATGACCTGGGCCGTGCCCGTGGTCGCCAGGAATCGCATCTCTACTTGACCTGGGCCAAGAAGACAAACCCGAACGCCAGGTTGATGAAGTACATCG
>JBOHUP010000331.1:0-18765 GCA_050734615.1 Candidatus Dormibacteraceae bacterium
CGGGATGATCGAGCCTTCGACGATCCAGGGTTTCAAAGCTTCGTTGGTCTCTTTCAGAAAAATCTGGGGGACATCATTCACTCCGTTGCTCTGGTAGAAGCGCCCGTGTCCCCAGGTTGCGATCTCCTGCATCAGCACAGGATCGGTGCCGAACGTTCCCGCCGCGACCGTAGAGACCGTGATGCCGCTGTTGTGGATTGAGGTGATGACGGGCTCGTAGTTGTCGCGCGCATCGCCGTCCCCCAGCAGGATGATGTGCTTGAGCGCCGCCTTCGCTTTGCCCAGCTGCTGAGCCGCGGAGTTCAGGTCCGGCACATAAGAAAGAGGGTCGCCAAGGCCCATCGCTTCGATCGCCGACTTGACCTTGGCCTTGTCCGTCAGGGTGGTGAGCGGGACCACAACGGTGCCTGTGCCATTGGTCACACCAACCATGTCACGCGCGGTGAGTCCGTCGACCACGGCCTCAGCGGCGCCGCGAAGAACCACATCGCCACTTCCGCTCTCTGTCGTCTCCAGGACCAGCATCACGGCGACCGGTGGCTTCTGCATCGTCTTGGGCAGAAGCATCTGGACGGGTAGCGCGGCCTCGAGAGTGGTGCCGGCATAGCCACCTGGGCCGTAACTGTCGGCGCCCCCGATCACCACCAGACCCATTCCGAGGTCACGCGTGGCCGCCTGAAGCAGTGCCAGGCCCGCGACCCCAAGGCTCGCCGCCGGAACGTTGACCAGCACGACCGACTGATATGCGGCGAGGTCTGCGGCAGTTCTAGGCAGCTGGTCCGGAGTGACCGTCGTGGCGAGAATGCCGGTCGAGAGCAGCGCCGCCTCGAGGCTTGCGGCATCGCCGGCCACCTGCTCGACGAGCAGGACTCGAGGCGGCCCCACCACCTGGATGAGCGCTTCGCCGACATTGTTCTCCGAATACGTGTCGCGGACCGGGTCGACGGCGATTCGCACCGAGTGGAAGCCTGTCTCGGAAGGTTTGACGGTTTGAGAGATCGTCGTCTCGCCATTGGCAAGCTGGGCGGACGTGCTGGTCAGAAGGGTGTTGTCGAGGTACCACCGAACCGTGGCGGTGGTGACGGTGTTGCTGACGATAATCGCCTGGACCGCCGCCTCCTGGCCCTGGTTCAGCGTGCTGGGGGCTTCGACCCGGTCGACATAGGCCTCGCTGCCGGTGGGGACGTTGAGCGCGACCGTATCGACTCGGATGCCTTCCGCGGCCAGCAATCGCGCCTCGGCGACCGGGTCTCCGAGATTCGAGCGGCCATCACTGACCACGACGATATGGCGCCGCGTGTCAGCCGGCAGAATCGAACCCGCGAGCTGCAACGCCGACGCGAGGTCCGTGTAGTTCGGATTCGGCTGGCTCTGGAACTGCGCGAACTGCGGATTCGAGCCGACGTTGACCTCGACCTGCGGGTCGCGCCCAAAGCTCAGCACTCCGGCGAGGTCCGCACTCGGCCGGCGGGCCAGGATCTGCTGGACAGTGGCCGCCTCCACGTCGACCGCGGTCTGGGTGCTGGCCGACAGGTCGGCCGCGACAATGACCGATTGAGCCGACGGAGTGGTCTGGAACTGGAACCCGGACAGGGCCGCGGTGAGGAGCAGCACCATCAGCGCACGAACCCCGAGTGAGAGCCTGGCACGTCCTTTCGAGAAGGGCGGCGACCACCGCCACCAGGTGAGGAAGACCAGCGCGAGAGCGATCGCTCCGACCGCCAGCAGAAGCGGCCGCGTGACCTCAAAGGCCACGGTGAAAAGCCATCCATTCAGCCACCACGAGCCCGAGACCGACAACGGCGATCCAGGGCCATATCGGCTCCTGGCCGGGGTGGACTGTCCGGCTTGCGCCTGAGGGGCGCGTCGGGGGCAGGGTGAGGCGATCCACCGGTTTCAGCTGGGAGGTCGTGTCCGAGAGCAAGTTGACGGCAAACCATGACCGGTCCGTCCTGCCCTGCACCGCTTGCTCGACGGTGTAGACGCCGGTCAGGTCCGTGTCCCCAAAAGTGGATATCGAGCCCGTCGCCAGCGCCCGACGGCTTCCATCCGGGCGCACAACGGTGACTGATGTCGCGGCCTGGTCGGGGACGATGGTGACAGCCTCGTCCGGGTGGAAGCTGCGGCTGGGCACGCTGGGGGGAAGCATCCAATCGCTGAGGTTTTCGACCAGGACCGGAAAACCGATCCGCAGAGGAAAGTCGGATTCGTGGATGTCGAAGCCGACCAGCACCTGGCGATAGGGCTCGTCGCGCACGACGACCAGCGGCGTCTGGATGCTGGTGATGATCGCCCGCCCAAAGGTGGATGCTGAGAGGTCCTGGCTCCGGGCCACGTGCACGTCCTGGAGTGAAACGTTGGTGAGAAGCGGATCGCCAGCATCGCTGGCGCGCACTCGTCCGATTCCCACGCCGGGCCCACCGGCAAGCTGGCTTCCCGCGGGCGGGTCGACCATGACGAAGGGCCCCTCCGGCAGGACGCGTGGCGAGAATCGGTCGAAGACCGACATGGCGTATGCAGCGGCTCCCGTGTACGCGGCGGGAGCCACCACGTCCACCTGGAAATCTCCTCTGAGCCGGAGTGCCTGCTCGAGGAATACATTGCCGGGAGTCACCAGCAGGACCCGAAATGTCCGAGGCAAACGTGCGACCGCGGTCACGCTGTCGTCGAGCGAGAAGATGTCGCCGGCAGCGATTCGCGCAGTCACCGTGGTTGCGTTCGCAGGCACCGGCAGGACGAGATCCTGTGCCTGTCCGCCGCCCAGGCTGAGCGACCTCACGTCGATGAGCCCGACGTCAGATCGCCACTCGAGGGTGAACGTCCGCGGCTGCTGACCAAAGTTCTGCACGTGAAGGTAGGCGCCGGGCGACTGCCCACCCGTGCGGACGACCAGCGATGTGAGGCCAACGTTCTCGCCCGAGGTGCCGACTCGGTGATACTCGACGGGGAAAGGAAGACCGCCGGCGAAAGAGGCGGCCAAAGGTTCAACGATGCCGTCGCTGTAGAGATAGGCTCGAGCATCCTCGCCCGGACGGACGAGGCCTGATGCGAGCAGCAGTGCCGCCGAAATGTCGGCCGGCCCGTTGCTCGGCGCCACGCCGTCCAGCGCGCGGTGCAGACCGCTGCGATCCCCGGTCGAAGAGACCACGATGCGCGGCGTCGCCTGGACGGCGATGATCGTCATCCGGTCCTGCGGCCCGAGCTGGTCGATCAGCGATCCAACCTCACGCTTCGCCTCGCCAAGGCGCGACGGCTGTACGTCGTGCGCCTGCATCGACGCCGAGACGTCGAGCAGGACGATGCTGTGAGGAGCGACGCTGACGCTTGCGGACAAGGCCGGCTGGGCGGCCGCGGCCACGAGAAGCGCGGCGACCAGCAGCTGAAGCAGAAGGAGCCAGCTGAAGCGCAACCGCTGCCAGGGGACGTTGGCCTGGCGGTCGCGAATCCGGTCCGGCCACAGGTGGAGCGCAGGCACGACTCGAGTGGGGCGACGGATGCGAAGGAAGTAGAGGGCCACGATCGCCGGCAGGGTGATCGCGAGAGCCGCGGCCGCGGGCTCAAGGAATGTCATCGCATGAGACCAATGCGTCTCAGCGTTCGCTGCGTCATGTCTTCAACCGGCTGATCGCTCGTCAACCGGGCATACCTGAGGCCGCGCCTCCGGGCGACTTCTTCGACATCGGCGCTGCGCCGCGCCAGCGCTGAGCGGTAAGCGCCGTGAGTGGCCGGTGTCCCGGTGAACTCGCGCTCGATCCCGGACTCTGCGTCTTTCAACCGCGCATCGCCGGTCCAGTCCGGCTCGATCTCCTGGGGTGCCAGCAGCTGAAGGACAGCGCCCTCCTGGCGCGCCAGCTGGAGGGCGGTTATCGCGGGTGCGATCGGTGACTCGCCGAGGCCGTCCGTGATCAGCACGCTCAGCCCGGGCCGCTGGCGGCCGATCGGCCAGACCAGCTTGCCGTAGTCCGTTGGACCGCCGACGGGGAAGGACTGGATCCTGGAGAACATTTCCTGCGCCGCACGCCGGCCGCGGTAGGGTGTGCCGCCTGAGGTCGGCCCGCCGGCGAAGACGGTGAGGCGCACCCGGTCGAGCGCCGCGAGCGCGACGAACGCAATCGCAGCGGCCAACCGCTTGGCCGCGAACGCCTTGTTCGGCTGCCCCCAGTCCATTGATCCGCTGAGATCGACAAACAAGTTCAGGGGCAGCTCTTCTTCGGCGACGAACAGACGCAGCATGAAGCGATCGAGGCGGGCATATGCGTTCCAGTCGATCAGCCGGTAGTCGTCGCCCGGCGTGTAGTTTCGGAAGTCGGCGAACTCCGGCGAGCGACCACGGTTCCGAGACCGGCGCTCGCCACCCATCTGCCCCTTGACCGAGCGCCGGACCACAAGCGCCAGCGCATCGAGGCGGCGCAGCAGCGGCGGCTCCAAGAGCGGGCTAGGCGCCACTTCTAGTCGCCGGCTTTTGCCCTGTCCGCCTTCTCCAGGATCTCGGTGATGATCTGGTCAGCGGTCACGTCATCGGCCTCGGCCTCGAAGCGCAGGAATATGCGGTGGCGCAACGCGGGCCGCGCGACGGCCGCAAGGTCGTCGAAGGCGACGTTGAACCGACCATTGAGCAGCGCCCGAACCTTGCCGGCCAGGACAAGCGTCTGCAGGCCGCGCGGGCTCGCCCCAAAGCGGACATAGCGGCGTACGCTGTCGAGCTCCGTGCGCTCGGGATGTGTCGCCATGATCAGGCTTCCCGCGTAACGCAGAACGTGCTCGGCGATGGGAACTTCCCTTGCCACTTGCTGTGCCGCGATGATGGCTGCGCCATCGGCCACCGACTGGAGCTGAGTGACGGTCCCCCCGGTCGTGCGACGCGCAATCTCGAGCAGGTCCTCTTCCGACGGAAAGAGAACGAGGATCTTGAAGAAGAAGCGGTCGAGCTGGGCTTCCGGGAGCGGGTAGGTGCCTTCGAGCTCGATGGGGTTCTGGGTCGCCAGGACGAAGAATGGCGTGGGCAGGGCACGAGTCTCGGTGCCGACGGTGACAGTCCGCTCCTGCATCGCCTCCAAGAGCGCGCTCTGGGTCTTCGGGGTGGCGCGGTTCACCTCATCGGCGAGAACGATGTTGGCAAAGAGCGGCCCGGGCTGGTAGCGGAACTCGCGGCGACCGGTTTCCTCGCTGATGACGTTGGTGCCAACGATGTCGGCGGGCATGAGGTCGGGTGTGAACTGGATCCGTGCGAAGCTGAGGCTCAGCGCCTGCCCGAGCGAGCGGACGAGAACGGTCTTGCCCAGGCCCGGGACGCCCTCGAGCAGCAAGTGGCCACCCGCGATCAGGCAGATCACCGTGTCCCGCACAAGGTCCTTCTGGCCGACGATCAGGCGCGCGAGCTCGCCTTCGAGCGAGGTCGCGAGCTCAGTGACCTTCGCGGGATCGATCCGCGGCTCCTCGGCGATCACCCTGCCGGCTCGCTAAGGCTCGAGAAATACTGCCTGATGATGTCGCGTTCGCTGCCCGGGATGAGGGTCTGGTTCGCCACGTCCAGCGCGGCTTGCTGATATGCCTGGATAACCTGGTTGTAAGGGGTCAGCGGAACGTCCTGCCCAGGTCCCAGGGGAGTCGGGTCGTTCTCGGTCTGGCCCGGAACCGGCTGCCCCGGTACGTAGACCCGCTCGGTGCTTGTCGCGGCCGCACCGCTGCCGCTGCCGGAACCGGAGGCGCCGGTTCCTCCCGTGCCCCCGGACCCACTGCCGCCGCTGCCGCTGCCACTGCCCGAGCCGTTGCCTCCGTTGCCGCTGCTGCCGCTCCCACTGCCATTACCCTGCCCGCCGGTCTGCCCCGACCCGCTGCCCGCAGCAGGGGAGCCGGACGCCGCGGTCGACTGGCCGGCATCACGGTCGGCCTGGCTCGCCAGCTGCTGGCGGGCGGCTTCGAGCCCGTTGATGGCGGAGGCGATCTCCTGGTCGTTGGTCAGCTGCGCCTGCAGCGAGTCGAGCTGCCCGGCGAGGTCGTTGAGGGCCGAGCCGGCCGCGGTGAGGTCGCCGGTCGTGAGCGAGCTTGACGCCTGTTGCAGCGAAGCTGCCATCGCCGGATCCTGCGCGTGCTGGGCGGCGTCGGCCAGCGCCTTCGCCAGCTGGGCGCGGTCCTGCGGGCTCAAGCTCTGCAGCTGCGACGCCAGGCTGCGCAGCGACTGCGCTCCTTTGGCCGGGCTGGCGGCGATCGCCTGGGCGGCAGTATGTCCGGCGTTGGTTCCGCTGAGACTGTTGGCGAGGTTTTGCGCAGCGGTCGCACGCGCGGGGGTCTGCGGGTCCGAGAGCTGAAGCAGCTGCTGCTCGGCGGTGGTGATGTTCTGCAGCGCGGACCTCGGATCGGGCGCGCTCGCGACCTTGGCCTGCAGCTGCTGAAGGATCTTCTGCACCTGCGGGTCGACCGGGGCCGGCTGAGCCGAGTTGGCCAGGTTTTTCTTCACGGCCGCGATTGCGGTCGCGGCCCGCGCCTGCGCCGCCTGGTCGTCGCGGCGCTGCGCCAACAGCTGATCCATCGGGTTCGGCAAAAGCACCAGCGCTACCGCCGCCGCTGCGAGGATCGCAATCCACGCCGCCTCACCGCGCCGGAAGCGCACCGGGAAAGCTGCAGCGAGACGGACCTTCGCCGCATGTCCGAGGGCGTCCCCGCGCAAGGCGGCATCCATGGGGCCGTCGGCCGCTCGTCGCTCCCAAGCTGTCGACAGGCGCTCTTGCAGGCCGAGCTCGAGGTCGGCCGCGCGCATGAGCTTCATGGCTCGCGGGCGGGAGACGAGCCACGCTACCGCCCCCACAACGAACGCGCCAGGAATCCCGAGCGCCGCGATGCGGATGACCTGGTCGATGGGCAGGACACGCGCTGCCACAAATACGGCCAGCACCCAGGCCGCGGCGGCCAGGACCGCATGCTCGAGGTATTGGACTGCGCTCGAACGCGCCGCGGACCGGCTGAGCTCTCTGACCACAGCATCGAGCGAGCTCACGTCCCTACTCCGCCGATCGCTGCAACACCGGCCTACGCCTCAGCCGGAACCGGTGGACGGGCGGCAGGACGAGAGCGCTGCAGATGAGCGCGCCGAGGCATATCACGAGCTGCATAACGATGCTTGCTTGCCAATACTGCCAGCCGGCGAAGAGGCCGGTGGGGATGGTCGTCCCGCTCGACTGGTTCGACCCCAGGTTTAAGCCGGGTTGAGGGATACCTGTCGACGTCGAATAGCACGATGTCGAGCCATTGGGAAGAGTCGTGCAGTTCTGGCCACCGTTGAAGCTCGGGAAGCGAACGCCGTAGCTGGAAACCGGAGCATTGGTTGTAATCGTCAACAAAGGAAGGACTGGGCTGAGCATCGTGATCGCCGGAGGAGCTGGAATGGTGGTGGCGCTGGCGCTGATGTCGACTGGAAAGAGCAGCCCATAGATCAGCGTGCCGACCAGCAGCACGAACGCGGCGCCGTAGGCGGCCACGGTCGCGACCAGGGTGCGGCGAAAAATGGTGGAAAGCGCGATGCCGATCAGGCCGAGAGTGAGCGCGGTGACGGCTGTGACCAGAAACGCTTCCAGCATCTGATCCAGCTCCAGCCCCCCGACGAGGAAGACAAGGCTGAAGATGGGGATCGACAGTGCGAGCAGCAGCACGATGAACGACATCGACGCGAGCAGCTTCCCCCAGATGATGGAGAACGGTGGGATCGGGGTCACGAACAGCAGGTCGATGGTCTGGCGCTCCCTCTCACCGCTGATCGCTCCGGCCGTCAGGGCGGGTGTGATGAAGGCGATGAGGCCGACCTGGAAGAGAGTCAGGAATCCGAACAAAGCCTGGCCCATCTGGCCGTAATTGTTCGGGCCACCGAATCCAAACAGGCCCCCGGTGATGGCGGAGAAGACGGCCCATCCGATGCCGCCGAGGAGGACGATGTAGACAGTCATCGCAAGGGGCGAACGCCACGTGCGCATCCGCGACCGATACTCCTTGGCGACGATCGGGTTCCACAGAGCGCTGGAGACGGCGTTCAACCAACCTCCTCCGATGTTGCCTTGAGGAATGCATCTTCGAGCCCGCCGTCCACCTCGCTGAATCCGCTCACCTTCACCCCCGCCCTGGTCAGCTCAAGGAGAATCTCGGAGGCTGTGGAATCGTCGCCGGTGTAATCGGCCTCGATCGCACCGTTGACTACACGGACCTCATGCACCGCCGCCAGTGGCCTCAGAACCTCTGTCGCCATATCAAGGTCACCGACCACTTTGACGTTCAGCCGCTTTCCGCTGGAAAGCCGCGCGATCACCTCGCGCACCGGCCCAGTGGCCCGCATTCGGCCGCGATCGATGATCCCGACCATCGTGCAGAGCTCAGTGAGCTCGGGCAGGATGTGGCTGGAGATGACAATCGTCTTGCCCATGTGCCGGAGCTCTTTGACGATTTCACGCATTTCCACGCGCGCCCGCGGGTCAAGTCCTGACGCTGGCTCGTCGAGCAGGAGCACCTTGGGGTCGTGCACGAGCGCGCGAGCGAGGCAGGCGCGCTGCTTGAGTCCGCGCGACAGTGTGTCGACCAGCTGGTTCTTGCGGTCGGTGAGGCCGGTCAGCGCCAGGAGGTCTTCGATGATCTTCTGCCGCCTCTGCTTCGGCTGCTTGTAGCAGGATGCATAGAAGTCCAGGTACTCGCCAACTGTGAGCTGGTCGTAAACACCGAAGAAGTCGGGCATGTAGCCGATTCGGTCGTGCACGCCCTGCCGATCCCGACTCACGTCGACGCCGGCGATCGATGCGCTGCCGCCGGTCGGCTCGAGGAGCGTCGCGAGGATCCGCAGGGTGGTCGTTTTCCCGGCGCCATTGGGCCCGACGAAACCAAAGATCTCGCCTTCCGGCACCTCGAACGAGACGTGGTCGAGCGCGGTCCGTGCACCGTAGACCTTCGTGAGGTCTTGAACCGAGATCAACTTACCGTCCCCGCCAGCGACAGCCAGCCGGTGGAGAACGGCCCGTCTGAGCTGATCTTCAACCTGACCTCTCCGGTCGAGGGGTTCACCGCCGGCTGGGGGACCGAGGTGCTCCC
Source organism: Candidatus Dormibacteraceae bacterium (assembly GCA_050734615.1). Lineage (GTDB taxonomy): Bacteria > Chloroflexota > Dormibacteria > Dormibacterales > Dormibacteraceae > DASXBJ01. Next base: position 9,064 of record JBOHUP010000331.1, read on the forward strand.
GCCGTCCTTGTACGCGACCTGGACCCAGTCGCCTTGCGACCAATCCCAGACCTGAGCGGTGATCGTTCCCACGCCGGCGGCGCCTGGAGCGATGACGCCCTTGCCGCCGAACTGGTTGGAGCTCGAAATCGAGACCGAGGCAAGGTGGGCGCCGGGCGCCAGCGGGGGCGCCAGGTCATATGTGACGGTTCCGCTCTGCAGGATGATGAGGCCGGGTGGCCCTCCCTGAGTCTGCATGACTCCATCCATGTCGACGAGCCGTGCGGTGACCACCCCGGCGGGCAGGGCCCCCGGTCCGATCTGGCTGACTGGAACGGCCGTGACAACTCCGCTCTCCGCATACGAGCGCGGGTGGCTGCCGTCGATGGTGATCGTCTCGGACGGCTGGCGGCTCCAGGCCACGACCATGGGCATCGCCGATGTGGTGATGCCGCCAGAACCATTGATCGGGAGGGTGGAAAGGATCGAGGTCTTGGCCTCGGCCTCGCGCTCGCCGTCGCTCGTCGTCCCGGATGGCGGGCCCTGTCCAAACATCGAGTTCGGGTAGAGGGTCATGAACGCCGGCATGCCATTGAACGGGCTCGCCACGCTTGGCGCGAAGCTGAAGCTCACCGTCGCGCCGGACGCCAGGCTGCCGAACTTCTGAAAAGAGTTGCCCGCGATCACGACCCCATCGCTGAACGCCATCGAGGACAGGTTCTTCACAGTTCCGACCAACATTCCATTGAGCAGCCGTGCGTCGACCTGCATGTTCGGAGCAGCTGCGAATTCCTCGGTGGCAAAGCCACGCATCGTAAAGGCAGTCATCCCGGGCATCGTGATTGACGCGTTCGTGGGGTCGACCCGCAAGCCTGGCTGGCTGGTGCCCGGGAAAGAGCCGTTGTAGTTGTAGATCGGGCTGATCAGCCCTGGCTCACCCGATAAGGCTACGTGATAGTCGCCGCGAGTCGGCGTAAGGATCCCGGTATATGCCTCCACGTAGGCGCGGTCCCACCCAGGGATCGTATGGATGATCGAGACCTGATTGGCCTGATCCGATCGGCCCTTCGTCAGCACGCTGGCGCCATAGGCGCCTCCGGAGGCGACCACGACGATGGCGGGCACGGTGAGCCAGGCCAGCGCCCGTCGATTGATCCGACGCAGGACGAAATAATTGACAGGGCCCACGAGCAGGACATACCCGACGATCAGGGCACCCACCAGCCACCACGCTGGGAGGTCGAGTGAAGGCAGGCTGCCCAGGGCTTGCGAGATCGTGCCTCCCTTGGTGGCGACGGAGATGCCGCCGGTCCCGGCGAAACCAGCGTTACTCAGTGCTGAGCCGAGCCCCGGAACGCTGCGGACGAAGACCTGCCGGAGCAGGTCCGGCATTCCGCTCCAACCTGTTATCGAGTTCCAATCGAATGTCGCCAGCGTGGCGTAGCCCTGACCGACAGGCTTTTCCACGAGTAACGGCCTGTCCTTCTCGCCCAGCCACGTGGTGGCGCCTGCTGCCGTGCCGGTGGCGACCTCGATCCCATTGGGCAGCCCGAGGACAGTGGAGCGGCCAAGCGTCGACGACCCGGTCAGCTGCATGGGCACGATACTGCTCGGCAGGCCGGCGACCGTCTTGCGCCATGACCCACCGGTGCCGATCAGGATCGAGCCACCGCTCATTACGTAGTCGACCAGCGCATTTCGCTGTGCGGTGGTGAGCGTGTCCGTGGAGAAGTCGTCGAACGCGACCATGTCGAACGCCCTGAGCAGTAGGCCCGAGTCGGGAAGATCAGGGCCGGCGAGATGGATCACGCTCGGCCCCGGGCCTCCCGGTTGGATGCTGGCCAGCGAATCCAGCGTGGCCGGTTGATCCGAAACCACGGCCGCGAGGAGACCCGATGGGGCGGCGCCTCCCGAGGCCTGCTCGCTGTCGATCACCCGGCCGTTCTGCACGATCTGGACCGAGATCGCGCCAGGCTGGTCCTCCACCACGTAGGAGCGAAAATGCTTGGTCGACCCGGTGGCCAGGCTGATCGGCCTTTGGTAAACGGCGGATGAGCCGCCGGGAGGGCCACCCTTTCCCGCGAAGCCGTTCGGCGCCTGGATTTCCAGGGTGCCGTCCAGCGGCGGACCGCTGTTCGTGATGTTGACCACCACGGGCATCCATTGGCTGAGTTTGATGGTGTTGCCATACCCCACCTGGATCGTGACGCTGAGTTGCTTGGTGCTCGCTTGAGCATCGAACGCGCCCCCGGCGACCGCGACCAAGGCAATCAGGAACGGGAGCACCGTTCGCGACGCCAATCGCCGGCCCCTGCTTGCCATCTAGCCTCTAAACGAGTGCGGACGGGAAACGTAACTCAGCGGATGCACAAGTATCCACTCATGAGCCTGCGTGCGGCTCACTTTAGGAGAGCCCACCGCGAGGCAGCGTCTGCCAAACACGATCCACCGAGTGGACCGGCAGATATTTGACACCCCCCAGGCCAGCCAGAGCTCCGACCCACCTCCTGATCGGTCCTTACGCCTTCCCTCGCCACCGATCAAGAATGTCGGCTCTTGATCAACGATTGAATCGATTGGGGCCTAGCAGGGCAAGCCCCTCGGCCTCGATCTGGTCCCGACCTACATCAAGTGATTGGCGAGGCGTGTCGAGTCCTGAAGCCAAGCGGTGTCTATCTATACGACCCGATCAACCGGACCTTGGCCAGTCGCGAAGCGCAGGGGTATCCGTAACGATGTTGCGCGCGCTTGATTTGTGGGCACTCGGCAGACTGAAACGGAACTCAGACCCATTGTGAGGCAAGCTCACGATCCAAAAGTTGCCGTCATGCATTTGCACGATCACACGCGCGATGGCCAGCTCAAGGCCAGCACCGATGATGGAACTCGGCCTTTGCTCGTAACGGTCGTAGCGCCCGTACAGCCAGTCGTCGAATCCGTCCACGCTCAATGAGCTCGCGCTGACGCACACCTCCGGCACGTGCCCCACACCGTTGGTGCTGACCTTGATCCTGGTCTCTGGCGTGGCGATCCTCAACGAGAACCGGATGAGATTCGCCATGACCTGGCGAAGGCGATCCGGGTCGCCGATCACAGCCGGTTGGGCTAAGTCGAGCTGAAGTTCGATTGGGATCCCCGCCTTGGCGGAACCCTTCGCTGCAAGAACCACCTCGCGGACAACCGGATTCAACTCGACCCGGGTGGTTCTGAATGCCGTTTGCCTCGACTCGAGCCGGCTCAAATCGAGCAATTCTCCGATCAGCTGGTTGATTCGCTGAGCGTCCGTGAATATATCCGTTGCTGCGGCGCGCATTTCGGAGGAGGACAGGTCGCCATCGCGGATCATTTCGCTCAGACCCTGTATCCCAACCAAGGCTGATCGCGTTTCGTGGCTCACCATGGATGCAAAGGCGGTGGCGATGCGGTCCAGCCGTTCGAGGGCGGCGAGGTGGTCTATCTCCTGCCGAGAATTGGTCAAAGGGCCGGAGAATCCGGGATCGTGGAACTCAACAACCGGCGAACTTCTCCGAGCAAGGTTGCGAGCTGGACGGGCTTCGGGACGAAGCTGTCGATACCGATGCCCTCGAGCGCCGCGCGAACCTCGGTCGATGGGTCGGCCGTCAAGGCGATGATCTTGACCGGATGCAAGATGTGACGCTTGCGGAGAAACTGAAGGACTTCCACTCCATCGTACGTCGGCATGTGAACGTCAAGAATGATCAGGGGATAGTCGCCGCTGCTGCCCATCTCGACGGCGCGGTTCCCGTCGGTGGCGGTTGCCACGGAATAGCCGCGAGACTCGAGAAAATACGTCACCAGCTCGAGACTCGGCGGATCGTCGTCCGCGACCAGAATCCTTGGACCTTCCGCCATCAGACAGTCTCCTCGTGTTCCTGTTTTGCGCCGAACCCGGAAATGAACTGCCTGATTTGAGTAGCGAGGAGCCTCGTGTCGATCGGCTTCGAGATGTACGCCACGCACCCGGCGCTCAGGGCTTGCTCACGATCGCCCTCCATGGCATGCGCCGTCAGTGCCACGACGGGCACCCGGGCGGTCCGCGGATCCGCCTTCAAACGCCGGGTTAGGGTCAAGCCGTCCTCGCCCGGCAGCTGGATGTCCATCAGAATGAGGTCGGGCAAGCCCCAGCGCATTGAATCCAGCGCCTCTGGTGAGCTGGCCACGATCTCAACCGTGTAACCCTCGCGCTCGAGCACGGCGCGCACGAGCATCTGGTTGACCTCGTTGTCCTCGACCACCAGCACCCGATGGGACTCAGTCATACCGAGACCGGATTGTGGTCCGCGATGACGCGACGGAGAAGCGAGGTGATGTCCGCGGCGCCCACGGCGCCTCGAGACAGGATTTCCGAAACTCGGCCGTTGAGCTGCCGTTTGTCGGAGTCGCTCAAAGTCGCGGAGGTCAGGATCATGATCGGAGTCTCTCGTGTGCCATCGTCAGCGCGAAGAGCCTCGACGACGTCAAAGCCGGAGACATCCGGCATCAAAAGGTCCAGCAGGACCAGGTCGGGCTTTCTGGACTTCGCCAGGTCCAGTGCCTCCCGGCCACCGGAGGCCAGCTCAACGGTGAATCCCGCGGGCTCGAGCACATGCGACAACCACTCAAGATTTGCGGGCTCGTCGTCAACCACCAGAATCCGGACGTCGCTCTTCCCCGGGGAGTGTTTCAAGTAGAACGTGTTGAGTCGACTGATGAGCTCACGGCCGTCCACAGGCTTGACGAAGTAGTCGACGGCACCGAGGGACATGCCCAGCGCCGGGTTGTCGACGATGGTGACCACAAAGGTCGGAATCTGACTCGTGGCCGGGTCGCTCTTCAGCTTGGCGAGCACGTCCCATCCATCCAGCTCCGGAAGCATGATGTCGAGCGTGATAGCCGCAGGCTTCAGCTCCTTTGCCTTGGCAATAACCTCCGGGCCGGTGCGCGCGACCAGGGATTGAAAGCCGGCGGCGGTCAGATGCCGGGTCAGGATCTCGGCCGACGCCAGGTCGTCTTCGGCCACCAGCACCAGCGCTCCCGACTGATGCCCGTTTGTCTTAGCGACGGCGTCAATTGAGCTGATCGGTTTGGCTGAGTCGAGTGTCAACGGCAGGCTTAGGGTGAAGATGCTTCCCTTTCCTACTTCGCTGCTCACGCTGACATCGCCATGGTGCAAAAGAGCGAAGCGTTTTGTCAGCGCAAGCCCGAGGCCAGTGCCCTCATGGCGTCGACCAGGGCCGTGATCCACCTGATGAAACTCAGTGAATATCGAGGCTTGGTCTGTCGCCGCAATCCCTATTCCGGTATCCGCGATGGACAGCTCCAGCGCTACCGCGGAGCGGCGCGCAGAAATGGTCACCGTTCCGTTCTCCGGCGTGAACTTGATCGCATTCGAAACGAGGTTCAGCAGCATCTGCTTCAACTTCCCTGGGTCAGCGACCACCGTTCCAGCTGATTTAACGTGGAGCTCCAGTGGAATGTCCTTTTTGGCCAGGAGGGCCTCGACCGTCTGCGCCACCTGGTCGACGAGCTCAGCCACCTCGACGGTCTGCAGACGAAGCTCCATCTGACCCGCCTCGACTTTCGAAAGGTCGAGGATGTCGTTGATCAACCCGAGTAGGTGACGGCCCCCGGCCAGAATCTGCAGAAGAAACCGCTGGCGTGTGGCCTCGTCGAATTGCCCCGGGCCGCTGTCGGTCAGGAGCTCGGAAAAACCGATGACGGCATTGAGAGGCGTCCGCAGCTCGTGGCTCATGTTGGCGAGGAATGCGCTCTTATGGCGATTTGCTTGGACCAGCTGCGAGTTCGCCTCGGCCAGCTGATCAGTGAGGTGCCTGCGGTCGAGCGCCGTGATGAACGCGCTCATGAACTGCTGCACGCGGCTGACCTCCTCGGTGCCGAACCCGGGGCTGAACGCGCCAGCCAGGACCACGAGCGTTGCCGTCCCCACCAGACCTTTGACCGGAAGCTCGAGGACTCTGATGGCAGAGCCGCTGAGGTTGATGCGGTTGACTCCGTGGCCCAGGCTCGGAAGCTGCGCCCGGACCTCTTCGATCTGCGCTGAATCCATCCCGATCCATCCGGCCGCTCGGCTCGTGGTGTCAAAAAACACGGCAGCGCCGCCGCCGATAAGCCGCATCGCCCATTCCAGTGCGCGGTTGTTGAGCCCAATTCGGTCGTCCCCGAGCAGCAGCTCCTCCATGAAGGCGCGCAGGCCCTCCTCCTCCGAGGCGCGCCATTGCCTGCGCAGCCAGACCGGCGGAGAAAAACTCACGTAAAGGAGCGGAACGATGGCCAGCACCAAGAGTTGCGCGATCACCTCGATCGCCGGATTCTTGACCAGCGCACCCGCCGCAATCGCAATCGCCAAGACTGCGACCAGCCCGCCGAACCCGAGGCTCAACGAGCGCAAGCGCCACGATTGCACGGCGGGAAGGTTGCGGGCGGCCAGCCAGAATCGAACTATCGGTTCGATCACCGCAGCTGCCCAGGTGAGGATCAAGAAGAGCCCGGTAGCCGTCAGTAGGCTCGTCTTCGCATGCAAGGCCTCGGCCAGGAAAAAGGAGGCGCAACCAACCACCATAGCGACGACCACGGCGCGATGCCAGCCGACTCGCAGCGGGATCAGGGATGATCGGTACCGAAGAAGCGCATAACCCGAAGCCATGAAGCCGATCAGGCTGAGCTGGCTCAGCGCCGGCGGGTTGAAGCCCAGCAACATCGGCAGTCGTGCAAGGACGACGACCGCTGACAACAGCCCTATCGCGAGCGCGAGGTATCCCAGTCCGTGGTCGCGGCGTCGCAGCCAGCCCGTTAGGGTGGCCAGGCCCAGGAGCACGAACGCGACGGCGTCGGCGTTCTGTAAGAACACCGCAGCATCTTTCATCGCGTCACCTCATACCAGCTCAAGCCACTCCCCGGTGGCCTGCCTTGATCACCGCCAACAATGCCGCGACGACCGCGGCGTCCCATTGCCTGCCTGACCCCGCGACGAGCCTGTTGATGGCCTCGGCCGACGGCAGACCAGGACGATATGGCCGATCGCTGACCATGGCGTCGTAGGCATCGCAGACCGCAACGATGCGGGCGGCGAGAGGAATATCGTCGCCACTCAAGCCGTCGGGATACCCGCTCCCGTCGAAGTGCTCGTGGTGGTGGCGGATGATTGGCACCAGTTCCTCACCCGTTCGAAGCGGTGAAACGATCTCGGCGCCAATCTCAGTGTGACGCCGCATCTCGCAGGACTCGTCTTCATCGAGCGCCCCGGCCTTGAGCAGAATCGAATCAGGGATGCCAATCTTTCCGATGTCGTGGATGAGACCGCCACGATAGAGCGTATCCAACGCACGCTCGGCGAGGCCGAGACGTTCACCCAATCGTCGCGCCGAGCTCGCCACTCGCTGGACGTGAGCTTCTGTGTGCGGGTCCCTCGCCTCGACAGCGTTTGCCAAAGCAAAAATCACACGCTCGGCGCTGTCCAGTGAGTCATAAACCGCCTTCAGCCGGAGCGCCGAGCGCACGCGAGCGACGAGCTCAACTCTTTCGACGGGCTTTGACATGTAGTCGTCGGCGCCGGCCTCGAGGGCTTCCACCCGGTCCGCGGTGCGGTCGAGGGCTGTGATCATGACGACCGGCACGAGCTGCCAGCTTGGATTGCGCTTGATGCGCCGGCACACTTCGTACCCATCAATTCCGGGCATCTGTACGTCCAGCAACACGAGATCGGGCGCCCTGACCTGCATGGCCGCGAGCGCGGATGGTCCGTCCTCGGCGGTGCGGACGTCGCAGTCGACCCCGGAGAGGCACGCGGCGATCAGCTCTCGGTTGGCCTGAGAGTCGTCGACCACCAGAACGTCAGAGAGCTTTCGCCGTGTCGCCGCTGCGATCTGAAAAGCCGGCCTCGCATCCTCGGCGTCCTCGTGCAGCGTGCTCGGCCAGGCAGCCGGAGTCAGCGCCGCGACAAAGTCGACCGAGCTTGCGAACCTATCTTCCGGCCGCTTGGCAAGCGCGCGCTGCAGTGCGGAATCGACGTGAGCCGACAATTCCCCATGAAGCTCGAGGGCGGGGGGCGGAGCGTCGCTGATGTGAGACAGAAGCACCCCTGCGGGAGTACTAGCTTGAAACGGAACTCTCCCAGTGAGCATTTCGTACGCGACAATCGCCAGGGAATATCTGTCCGACGCCGGCCCAATGTGCCCACCCGAGCTCTGTTCCGGCGACATGTAGTCGGGCGTGCCCAGAACGAAACGCGAGCTGGTGAGATTGCGGACAGAGTCAGCCAGCTTGGCGAGGCCGAAGTCGGCGACCACCGGCGTTCCGTCCTTGTGGATGAGAATGTTCGAAGGCTTGATGTCTCGATGCACGATTCCGTGAGAATGCGCATAGTCCAGGGCGCTGGCGACCGGACCAAGCAGGCGGACGGTTTCGCGCAAGTCGATTGGGCCGCCGAGCCGCTGGGAGAGGGTTCCGCCCTCGACGAGCTCCATCACCAGGTACGGTGTTTCCTGGACCTGGTCGAAGTCGAAAACCACAAGGATGTTTGGATGCTTGAGTCGCGCTACCGAGCGCGCCTCGAGCATGAACCGTTCCAGAAACTCTTCGTCATCGGCAAAAGTGTCAGACAACACCTTGACCGCGACTTGACGATCGAGCCCGCGGTGGTAGGCCCGGTAGACAGTGGCCATGCCTCCGCGGCCGATACGCTCAACGATCTCGTAAGGCCCGAGCTTGATCCCCGCTGCGAACCTCATCTCAGCAGACCCACGAAGCCATCAAGGCTGGGCAACCGAGGGTGGCCTCCACAACGAGCAGCCCAGCAAGCGCCCAATCCACTGCGCAGGATGGGGCCTCCGGCGCATAGGCGCCGTTAAGTCCGCAGACGTCCTCCCGCAGGCGGGGCTGTGGCGTTTCTAAACGGACGTTTACCGACACAACTTGATCTTGGGCTGGAAGTGGGACCCGTGGGTCTTGATCGCTGGGGTAGATTTACTACCCGAGCGGGTAGTGGTGTTAAGTCAACCCTGGCGCGAGCCAGCCCAAACGGGTGACCCTGGCTGCGAGGTCCGTACGGTTGGCAGCCCCGGCCTTGCCAAGGAGCCGCCGGACGTGAAACTTGACCGTGTTGTGACTGATATGCAACCGATCCGCGATCTCCTGGTTGGTTGCGCCATCGATGATCAGGCCGAGAATCTGACGATCCTTAAGGGTTAGCTCAGGCACAGGCGCAGTGCTCTTGATTGCCGTCTCGCGGGCGCCGGCCTGGAGCCGCGCGCGGTCTGTCGCGTTGTCGACCGCGATCGCGGCGTGGCTCGCCAGGGCCTCGAAGAAGCCGATCCATTCGCGGTCGGGCACGAGCGGCGAGCGGTGAAAGACTTCCATCGCGCCCACGAACCTGTTCTGCATCACCAAAGGCGCAAGTCGATAAGCCTGAAAACCCTCCCGCGCGAAGAGTGATCGCCGCCGGTACTGGCCGATCCAATCCATCTCAGCTGGAACCTCGAACCTTGCACCGCCGGGATACGTCGCTGAGATCTCGGGAGGAACCGGGAATCGGTAATTCGGGATGGTTGGCGAACGGAATCCGGTGCTGACGGCGACCTGCAGGTCGTTGGTCGACTCCTCGACGACAAGGACGTCGGCCGCGTCGACCTTCAGCCTCATCGCCGCCTGTTTGACGATCGAGTCAAACGTAAGCCGCAGGCCCTGCGTCGAACTGATGGTCAGGGC
>JBOHUP010000332.1:0-1711 GCA_050734615.1 Candidatus Dormibacteraceae bacterium
GCTTCCTCCAGGTACTGGGTGGTGAGAAAGATCGTCACCCCATCCGCCACGAGCTCCCTCACGATGTCCCACATGCCGCGCCGGCTGCGCGGATCCAGGCCGGCGGTGGGCTCGTCCAGAAAGATGATCCGCGGAGAGCCGACCAGGGTCATGGCGAGGTCCAGGCGCCGGCGCATTCCGCCTGAGTACGTGGCCGGGGTCTGTTTGGCGGCATCGACGATGTCAAAGCGCTGCAGCAGGTGGCGGATCCGTCGGCGGCCATCCTCGCCGCGAAGGTGAGTGAGGTCAGCCATCAGTCTGAGGTTCTCCTCGCCCGTGAGGAAACCATCGACGGCTGAGAACTGGCCGGTCACGCCGATCAAGCGCCGGATGTCATCGGCATTCCGCATGACGTCGTAGCCCGCGACGTGGACGTCCCCGGCATCGGGGCGGATCAGTGTCGACAGGATCTGCACGGTGGTGGTCTTGCCACTGCCGTTCGGACCGAGCAGGGCAAAGACGCTGCCCTCGGGGACCTCGAGGTCGATACCGTCGAGGACCAGGTGGTCCGCGTAGGACTTGCGCAGTCCCCGCACCACAATCGCCGGCGTCGTAGTCACTTCACCCTCCTTTTGGTCGCGGTTGCCGGTCATGCCCGGCGGATCCTGATATCGCCATAGCCGCTGACAGCGTGGACTTTGAGAAATTCCTCCGGCCCGGCGGGATCGTCGACGCGGATGAGCTCGTTGCGCAGCGCGCCGTGCTTAGATCTCAGCTTGAGGAGAGTCGCGGTGCCTTCGGCGACGCCGACCTCGATCTCGCCATATGAGGTCGTGAGGTCGAGCTCACCGCGAATCGCACGCGCCACTCGAATCGCACCGTAGGCGGTCCTCGCGTTGACGCCGCCAAGCGCCCTCTCCACCCGGATGTCACCGGCAGATGTCTTGAGGTTTGCCTCGGCGCCCGTCTCGTCGATTCGGAGATCACCCGAGGAGGAGCTGATCTCCGCCACACCACTGACCCGACCCGCCGAGATGTTCCCCGCTGACGTGTGCAGGGTGAGAGCGCCGGCCTCCTGCACATGCAGGGCGCCGTAGGAGGTCTTGAAGAAGCAGTCTCCCAGGCGACCTTCGGTGTCGAAGTCGCCGTAGGCACCGTTTCCTTGCACGTTTGAACCGGCGGGCAGCTGGATCACGATGTCGACCGCTCCGGGACGGATCAGCGCGCCCAGCCGCCCGGGTTTGTGTGCACGGACCTCGAGCCGGCCGCCCGCGAGCTGGACACGGGTCCGCTCGGCGGCCTCGACGTCGGCTCGTCTGCCTTCACTCATCGGACGCACCTCGACGACGGTGGTGTTCCGCTGGCCGGCGATGATGCGCGCCCCGCCGAACTCGACGCTGAGGTCGACGGCGATCGCCTCGCGGGTCTCGAACGTATACATGGGCGAGGTCGTCACCGAAACCAGCCGTCGACACGTGTTCCGCCCTTCGGGTCCGTCGTGGTGGCGGGCGCCCTCCCAGGCTCGAGGACTGCTGCCAGCGTCCGAACCAGGAATGCGTTGACGGACAGGCCGTCACTCTCCGCTGCGTCCTCGATCCGGGCCTTCAGGTGGTCAGGGGGCCGAAAGCTGATCAGTGACATGACGGCTTCGCCGGCCGGCTCAGGGTTACGACTCGCGGTGAGCTGCGTGCCGGACCCTGTTGGCTCGTCGGCCGAGTCGAAGGTGGGGGCG
>JBOHUP010000333.1:0-4794 GCA_050734615.1 Candidatus Dormibacteraceae bacterium
ATCATGGAGACGCTGATGACCAACCCGATCGGCACCCCTGACGAGATCCGCACGATCCAACTCGACAACGTTGCCGACGGGATCGATTCGATCAGCACGCGGTTCGGCTGGCGACCGACGCAGCTGAGCGGCTGGGCCCCGCTCCACTGGAAGAGTCCCGTCCGCTGAAGCTGCGCGCGTTTTTCGGGTTGCCCGTGCCCGAAGAGCAGCGAGAGGTGCTCGGCCGCTATGTGGCGGCGTGCGCCTCCCTGGCCCCGGCGTTCCGCTGGGTCGTGCCGGCCAACCTACACCTCACCGTCCGGTTCGTCGGGAGCGTGGATCGCGAGCTCGTCGACGGCATCGCCGGGCGGCTGGCGGCCCTCCAGCTTCAGGGCTTCGAGCTTGAGCTCGCCGACCTCGGTACGTTCCAGCGCGGGCGGATGGTGAGGGTCGTCTGGGTCGGTCTGGGCACGGGCACTGAGCCGGCGATCGCCCTGGCCGCACGGGTTGATGCGGAATGCGTGGCCGCAGGGCTCGAACCCGAAGGCCGAGCCTTCCAGCCGCACCTGACCCTGGCCCGCGCCCGAGGCCGGGATGGAGACGTCTTACCGACGTTTCCGCCCCCGCCGCGGCTCCGCCCATGGCGAGCACGAGAGCTGGTGCTCTTCCAGAGCCATCTCGGTCGGTCGGGCGCCGTTTACGAACCGCTGCGCGTCTTACTGCTGGACTGAGGCGGCTCCCGCCTCCGCGCACTCGAGGTCCTGCTCCGGACGCGCGCCGCTGACGCCGATCGCGCCGACGACCACGCCGTCGCGCTTGAGCACCGCCGAGCCGGGTCCGGGGACGAGCGGAACACGGGTGAGGCGGCCGGCGGCGTTGAAGAATCCGGGCCTGTCCTGGGCGGTCTGCGCGAGCCATCCGCCGTCGCGCAGGAACATCGCGGCACCGACGGCCTTCGCCTCGGCGATCTGCGGCGAGATCGGTGGAGCTCCGTCCATCCGACCCACCGCCACCAGCAGCCCACCCGCGTCGACAACGGCCGCGGTCACTTTCACGTCGAGCTCGGCGGCTTTGGCGTGTGCTGTGGCCACGGCCTTCTGGGCATCAGCTAGGGTCAGCATCTACTCTCTAGTCTCGCATGGAGGCGAGTGGGCGGGTCGCGATCGTCATGGGCGGCGGCACCGGCATCGGACGTGCGGTCTCCATGCGGCTCGCGAAATCCGGCGCGAGAGCCGTGGTCGTCAACTATTCGCGCTCGTCGAAGGATGCGGAGGCCACGACCGAAGAGCTCAGGTCGCAAGGGGTGGAGGCGCTGCCGCTGCAGGTCGACGTCTCGGATGATGCCGCGGTGAAGCGCATGGTCGCGGTGACCGTCGACCGATTCGGCGCGCTCGACTTGCTCGTCAACAGTGCCGGTACGACGCGTTTCATCCAGCACTCCGATCTCGACGCCCTAACCGACGTGGTCTGGGACGAGATTCTGAGCGTGAACCTCAAGGGCACTTTCTACTGCTGCCGTGCCGCGGCGCCCGAACTGAGAAAGGCGCGTGGGGCGATCGTCAACGTCTCATCGATCGCCGCCCACCGCGCAGCGGGGTCTTCGATCGCGTCCGCGGTCTCCAAAGCCGGCATCGTGCAGCTGACGCGCGCTTTGGCGCGCTCGCTGGCGCCCGAAGTCAGGGTGAACTCGGTCTCGCCGGGCCAGGTCTCAACGCGATGGTTCCGCTCGCGCTTCGGCGAGGAGCAGGCGGTCGCCCTGGAACGGTCCATCGCGGAAACGACGCCGCTTCGGAAAATCGCTTCCGCCGATGACGTTGCGCAGGCCGTGGTCGCCCTGCTCGAGAAACCTGATCACCGGCCAGGACCTGGTCGTGGATGGCGGCAAGAACATCCTCTACTGACCTGCGCGACGGCTACTTCTTGATGGTTGGCGGCGAACTGACTTTCGGGCTTGCGGATTGACATGGCGCCGATTACTGTTGGCGACGGCCCCGAGGGAAACGTTCGAGAGGGCAGGAACAGGCCGCAAGGCAGGTGCCAGCTCTCAAGAGGCGATCCGTCGGGGTCATTGCTTTTCCGGGAAACGGCAATGGTCCCGGTTCCGGGCGTTAGTCTGAGCGCCGATGAAGGTTGCGCAGCGCGCCCCCAGACGAAACGACGCTTCAGTGCCCCAGGCAGTTGAGGTTTCGATCGTCATGCCGTGCCTGAACGAAGCCGAGACGCTTGCCGCCTGCATCCAGAAGGCACAGAGGGCCATCGACGAGCATGGGCTCGCTTCCGAGATCATCGTGGCCGACAACGGCAGCACAGACGGGTCGCAGATGATCGCGAGGGAGCTTGGCGCACGAGTGGTCGACGTGGCGAGAAAAGGCTATGGCAGCGCTTTGATCGGCGGGATCGATGCGGCGCGTGGCCGGTTCGTGATCATGGGCGACGCCGATGACAGCTACGACTTCACGGCGATCCGCCCTCTGTTGGAAAAGCTGCGCGAAGGGAGCGATCTTGTGGTCGGGAACCGGTTCGCCGGCGGCATTCAGCCGGGTGCCATGCCGTGGTCGCACCGATGGATCGGCAACCCGGTGCTCACGCTGATCAGCCGGATTTTCTTCCATACGCCAATCGGCGACATGCACTGCGGCCTGCGAGGTTTCCTAAAGAGCGCCTACGAGGACATGCACCTTCGGGCGGCGGGTATGGAATTTGCCAGCGAAATGGTGATCAAAGCGTCACTCAAGCGAATGAAGATCGCCGAGGTGCCGGTCACCCTGCGCCCGGACGGCCGCTCACGGCCGCCGCACCTTCGCACGTGGCGCGATGGGTGGCGCCACCTGCGCTTCATGCTGCTTTTCAGCCCGCGGTGGCTTTTCCTTTATCCCGGCCTGGCGCTTTTCGCGGTTGGCCTCGCCTTGTCGGCCCTGCTGTTCGCTGGGCCCTTTCGCCTGGGCGGCATTCGCCTCGACATTGACACGCTGCTGGTCGCCGGTTTCTTATCCCTGCTGGGATACCAGGCGGTCCTGTTTGCCGTCTTCACCAAAGTCTTCGCCATCCGGGCCGGCTTTCACCCACCACACCGGCTGCTCGAGCGTGTCTTCCATTACGTCACGCTGGAGGTGGGTCTTGCGGTCGGCGTCCTCACCGTGCTGGTGGGTTTGATCGCGCTGCTGGTGGCGGTGGCCAGCTGGGGCTCGGTTGGTTTTGGAAACCTCGACCCCTCGCTGGCGATGCGCGAGGTCATACCAGCTGTGGTGCTGCTCGCGCTCGGAACCCAGACGGTGTTCGCGAGCTTCTTCATCAGCATCCTTTCGATCGACAACGAGCCAGACCGGATGGCCCCACCATAGAGCGCGCGATTCAACGCAAAAAGACCTGAGTCCTCGAGTGTTCAGTCTTCATGGGGCGGCAATTGGCCGGCCGCATTCCGATGATGTGACGCCAAAGGGCCCGTTATCGAGAGGCTTGGGCAGGGCGGCGCTTTCATTCACGGTGGTGACCGCTGTGATTGCGCCGGTCGCATACATGGCGATGTTCAGCGGATTCCGTTTGTACGACGACGAAGGATTCTTCTTGATCACGTTGCGTGACTTCGTTTCGGGGCGTCCGCTCCTCGCTCCGAACAACCCGCTCTACGGGCCGTTCTTCTATGAGGTCGTCGGCGGGCTGTTCAAGCTGCTTGACATCGCACCGGGACACGACAGCGGGCGTTTTGTGACTCTGTCCTTCTGGTTGCTGGCCACGCTGATCGGTGGCGTCGCCGTGTTCCGCCTGACGCGAAATCTCTGGCTTGCGCTTGGGGCCCAGATGGTCACGTTCAGCGTGCTGATCGCCTTGAGCGACGAACCCAGCAGCACGTATGGCTTGATCAGCGTTCTTCTCCAGGGCCTGATCTGTGCCGCGGCCTTCAGGTCGAAATGGCCGCGCGCCACCGCTGCGCTCATCGGCGGGATCGTGGGCGCGCTGTGTCTGATCAAGATCAACGTCGGGGCCTTCGCCGCTCTGGCCGTGGTTTTCGCGTGGGCCTGCAGCCTGCGCAACCCAGCTCGCCAACGCGCCGTCGGGTTGCTCGGCGCCCTGATGGTGGCGGCCCCGGCCGTCCTAGTGAGGGCCTTCCTGAACCAGGACTGGGCCGTCGAGTTCGCCCTGCTGGTGGGCCTTTCGGCCGCGACCATCGGAGTGGCAGGCGTCATGCGGCCGCCCCGTCGACCATGGCCGCTTCACTCAGGGTGGTTGATGGCGGGCGGGACGATCGTCATCGTCATCTCGTTGGGGATCGCGGCGGCCGGTGGCACGACGTTGGCGGACACCGGCAACATGCTGGCAATCTCGCTTCGCTTCGCGGGCGTCTTCGTCGTTCCGCTCACGACGGGGGTGGTCTACGACGTGTGGGCGGCGGTATCCGTCGTTGCGGCTTTCGTGATCTTCCGCGGCCTTCTGGGTGACAGTGAACGATTCGCGGCGGTCCTTGGGCTGGTGCGCGTCGCGGCCGGCCTTTACACGGTTCTGCTGCTGCTCACCTTGCCAGAGCCGATTTTTCTTCTGGGGCTGCCCCTGGTCTGGCTGGCCGCCGTCCCTCCGCGGCGCGAGGCCGGCGACGACCCGTCCAACTCATACGGCCGCCTGCTGCTGCCGGCACTCGCGGTGATGGAGAGCCTTCAGGCCTTTCCGATCGCCGGTTCACAACTTTCGCTGGCGGCACTTGCATTGATCCCGGTTGGATTCGTCACCCTCAACGACGGCCTTCGAGAGCTTCGAGCGGCAACGCCCGGCTTTCTCCAGCTCCAGATAGCTGCACGTTCGACGGTGGTCCCAGCCGTCCCC
>JBOHUP010000334.1:0-3575 GCA_050734615.1 Candidatus Dormibacteraceae bacterium
GTGCATGACCTCGAAGTACGCCAGCTCCGGCTGGTAGCCGGCCTCGACCAGCGTCTCGAAGCCGGTCTTGACGAGCGAGCTGACCCCGCCGCACAGCACGGCCTGCTCGCCGAACAGGTCGGTCTCGGTCTCTTCCTTGAAGGAGGTCTCCAGGACGCCGGCGCGCCCGGCGCCCAGGGCGCGGGCGTAGGCCAGGGTCCGCTGCCCCGCGTGGCCGGTGGAATCCTGGTGCACCGCGATCAGGGCCGGTACGCCCTGGCCTTGCAGGTAGGTGCTGCGCACCAGGTGGCCGGGCCCTTTCGGCGCGATCATCGCGACGTCGATGTTCTGGTCGGGCTTGATCTGTGCGAAGTGGATCGCGAAGCCGTGCGCGAACATGAGCATCGCACCCGGCTGGAGGTTTGGCTCGATCGACTCGCGGAACAGCTTGCCCTGGCCGGCGTCCGGCGTCAGCACCATCACCACAGTCGCCTCGGACACCGCCTCGGCCACCGGGACGGCGCGCAGCCCGTCTGCCTCGACGCGCTGGATCGACTTGCTGCCGGGATACAGGCCGACTCGCACGTCCTCGCCGCTGTCGCGCAGGTTCAGCGCGTGCGCGCGCCCCTGGCTGCCGTAGCCGATCACGGCCACGGGCTCGCCCAGGCCGTCGGGGCAGTCTCGGTCGTAATGGATCTTCATGCGGTCCTCCTCAGGACGACGGGACCTGAGCGGACCACGTCGACGATTCCATGCCGAGCCAGCTCGCTGACGAACTCGGCCACTTCACTGCCTTCCCCGGCGAACTCGACGGTCGTGCCGTCCGGGCCGTTGTCGATGATCCGCGCTCCGCGCGCCACAAGGGCGTCTGTGTCGGCGGACAGCACCCGAGCGACGACCAGCTCCCGGCTGTGCACCTCATGCCCGGTGAGGTCGTGGACCTCGACCACCTCGACCAGCCGGTCCAATTGCTTGCGGACCTGGTCGACCTCGGCGTGGCCGGAGTCGATCGTCAAGGTCATCACGGAGCGCCCGGGCTGCCGGCTCGGGCCGACGGAGATGGACCTGACGTGGAATCCGCGGCGGCGGATCAACCCCGACACCTTGCTCAGCGTGTTGGCCCCGTCCTCGACGAGCACGGACAGGACGCGCAGCCTCATGTCGGGCGCGTGAGCGGCGCGCCGCTGCTCTCGGTTGGCGTTGGCGACGGTGCTCATTTGTCGGGTGCCTCCCAGAAGTCGTTCAGGCTCTTGCCCAGCGGGACGATCGGGTACACGTTCGCCTCGGGGTCGATGCGGAAGTCGATGAGGAACGGCCCCTTCGTGCGCTCGGCCGCGTCCATGGCCGGGGCCACGTCCGCCAGCCGGTCCACGCGCATGGCGGGCAGCCCGTAAGCCTCGGCGAGCTTCACGAAGTCCGGCATGTGCGTCAGGTCCACCTGCGAGCGCACACCGCCGTAGAAGTCGTCCTGGAACTGGCGGACCATGCCCAGCGACGAGTTGTCGAGGATGACGATCTTGACGTCGAGCTGATGCTCGACCGCGACCGACAGCTCCTGTGCGGTCATGACGAACCCGCCCTCGCCGGCGACGCACCACACCGGCAGCTCGGGGCGGCCGAACTTCGCTCCGATCGCCGCGGGCAGCGCGAAGCCCATCGTGCCGGCGCCCCCGGAGTTGATGAACAGCCCGGGCCGGTCGTAGTTCCACCACAGCGCAGCCCAGATCTGGTTCAGGCCCACGTCGGCGACCACGATCGCCTCGCTGCGGCACCGGCGATACATGTCGATCAGCACGTCCTGCGGCTGCAGGTGGCCGTTGGAGCGGGTGAACTTCAGCGGGTGCTCCTCGCGCCACGCGTCGATCTGGCCCAGCCACTGGGCGCGGCCGGCGTCCACGTGGGCGATGTGCGGGAGCATCGCTTCGAGCGCATCGCGCGCGTCCGCGACCAGCTCGATGTGTGAGCGCACGTTCTTGCCCATCTCGGAGCCGTCGATGTCGACGTGGATGAACGTCTTGACCTTGGGCGCGAAATCGGCCAGCCGCGCGGTCACGCGGTCGTCGACGCGCATGCCGACCATCATCAGCAGGTCGGCGTTCTGCACGGCCTTCAAGTTCCACCCCGTGCCCATGAAGCCTGTCATGTGCAGGGACAGCGGATGCTGGACGGGAAAGCCGCCGATGCCCAAAAGGGTGGTCCCGACCGGCGCGCCGGCCTTCTCCGCAAGCTGCATCAGCTCGCGCTCGGCGTGGCTCAGCAGCACTCCGTGGCCGGCCAGGATGACCGGGCGTTCGGCCGCGGCCAGCGCCTTGGCGGCCTTCCGCGCGTCGCTCAGGTCGACATGGCCGTTGAGCTTGTAGCCGGGAATCTCGAGCCTTTCCGGAGTGATCCGCTCGGCGTCGGCTTGCTGGACGTCCTTGCAGATGTCGATCAGCACCGGGCCGGGCCGGCCCGTGGTCGCGATGTGGAATGCCTCGTGGATGACGCGGGGCAGCTGATCGATGCTGGTGACCAGGTAGCTGTGCTTCGTCACCGAGCTGGTGGCCCCGATGACGTCCGACTCCTGGAACGCGTCGCGGCCGAGCTGGGTGCTGTTGACCTGGCCGGTGATGGCGATCATGGGCACCGAGTCCATGTAGGCGGTGCAGAGCCCGGTCACCAGGTTCAGGGCGCCCGGGCCCGAGGTGGCGAAAACCACCCCCGGCCTGCCGCACGCCCGGGCGTAGCCGTCGGCCATGTGGGCGGCGCCCTGCTCGTGGCGAACCAGGATGTGCTTCAGCCGGGGATGCTGGGGCAGGCGCTGGTAGATGGGAAGGTTGGCGCCGCCGGGATAGCCGAAGATCAATTCGACTCCCTCGCGCTCCAGCGCTTCCAGGACCATGTCGGCTCCGGTCATTCCTGCTCCTTTGATCTGGGGTGAAAAAGAAGAAGCCCCCACCTCTCGGTCGGGGGCTTTGGCGATCTGCTTGCGGTGTTCGCTAGTTCGCGCGCGCCCCCGTGGGGAGAAGCTCAATAAGGCCAAGGAGGCCAAGGAGCGCTACGAGGCCGCGGGCGAACTTCGTCATGTGTTTGTGCATCTTAACGACCCCGGAGGCCTTTCCGGTTGTGCCCCAGCCACAAATTCTTGTCCACAGGGTTGGGTAGAGTTGGCGTTCCGATGGCTGAGATGGCGCCCAGGACCCTCGCCCACAAGCTTTGGGACGCCCATGTCGTCCGCACCGCCCCCGGTGAGCCCGACCTGCTGTTCGTCGACCTGCACCTGATCCACGAGGTCACCTCGCCCCAGGCTTTCGAGGGCTTGAGGCTGGCCGGACGGCGGGTGCGCCGGCCCGACCTGACCGTGGCCACGATGGACCACAACGTCCCCACCCGTGGGGGCGTGCGGGCGGCCGACGAGCTTTCGCGCAAGCAGATGGAGGTGCTGGCCGAGAACTGCCGGCGCGAAAATATCCCCCTCCACCAGATCGGCAGCCGGCGTCAGGGCATCGTGCACGTGATCGGCCCTGAGCTCGGCCTGACCCAGCCCGGGATGCTGATCGTCTGCGGCGATTCTCACACCGCGACCCACGGCGCCTTCGGGGCGCTGGCCTTCGGCA
>JBOHUP010000335.1:0-3285 GCA_050734615.1 Candidatus Dormibacteraceae bacterium
CGTGGAGCTGGCCGGCGTCTCGGTACGGCCGGGAGATTGGGTGGTGGCGGATGACGACGGTGTCGTGGTCTGGCCTCGGGAGCAGGTGCAAGCGCTGCAGGAACGCGCTGCGGAGTTGGAGCAGGCAGAGCGTCACCCGGCCCCGCGCCGCGGCTAGCCGGTGGGCGTCTCCAGCGACGGATTGACCCCAGCCGCGCCGGCCGGCACGTCGATCCTCGAGGCCATTCGTGGCGCCTTGATCGAAGAGATGGAGCGCGACGAGCGCGTGATGGTCCTGGGCATGGACGTCGGCCGGCTGGGGGGCGTTTTCCGTGTTACCCGCGGGCTGCTCGATCGGTTTGGCGCCGAGCGGGTGGTAGACACGCCGCTGGCCGAGGGTGCCATCGTCGGCGCCTCTCTGGGGCTGGCCATCGGAGGCATGGTCCCCGTGGCGGAGGTCCAGTTCCTGGGCTTCACCCAGCAGGCTTTTCACCAGATCGGGCCACAGCTCGGCCGGTACCGCTTTCGCTCCCGCGGCCGATATCACGCGCAGGTCACGATCAGGGCGCCCTATGGCGGCGGAGTGCGAACGCCGGAGTTCCACCCGGACGCAATCGAGTCGCTCTTCGCGCAGACCCCCGGCTTGAAGGTCGTCTGCCCGGCATTCCCGGATGACGCCAAGGGCCTTCTCCTTGAGGCGATCAGAGATCCTGACCCCGTTCTTTTTCTGGAGCCCCAACGCCTGTACCGCTCCATCCGCGGACCTGTCCCGGCCGGCGACCACACCGTCCCGATCGGCGTCTCGCGCATGGTGCGGGAAGGCACCGACCTCACCCTCGTCGCCTGGAGCGCGGCTGTTCATCTTTGCCTGGTGGCGGCGGAGGTCCTGTCCAACGAAGGGGTGTCCGCCGCAGTCCTGGATCTCCGGACCCTGGCTCCGCTCGACGTGGAGGGCCTGGTGGCGTGGGTACCGCGCAGCGGCAAAGTGGTGGTGGTTCACGAGGCCCCCCTCACCGGTGGGTTCGGCGCGGAGATCGTCGCCACGCTTCAGCAGGAGGCCTACCTGTCGATCGACGGCCCCATCCTGAGGGTCGCCTCCAGCGACACGCCCTACCCGCCCGGAGCGCTGGAGGATCACTTCCTGCCGACTGTCGACCGCATCGTTGCGACCGCCCACCGCTCGCTTGCGTACTGAGACGAGATGGCCCGAGAACCGCACGTGAAATCCCGCGGCCCCAGAGGAGGCGTGGGTCCAGGCCCGGCACGGACCGATGGGCGCTCGCAGCCACGGCCCATGACTCCCGAACAGCTCATCGAAGCGATGCATCTCATGCTTCTCTCCCGCGCGATCGACGACCGGCTGACGAAGATGCAGCGGCTCGGACGTGTCGCGGTATACGGACCTGTGAGCGGTCAAGAGGCTGCCGTCGTCGGCTCGGCCATGGCGCTTGATCCACGCCGCGACTGGATCGTCCCGGCCTCGCGTGAACAGCCCGCGTGGCTCCGGCACGGCCTTCCGCTCGAGAGCCTTTTCGCCATCTACATGGGAAAGCTCGATCAGGCATCGATCCCTGACGGGGTGAACTTCCTCCCTCGCCAGCAATCGATCGGCGCCCAGCTGCCTCACGCCGCGGGCCGGCGCCTGGGCTCTCAAGATTCGTCGTATCAGGGCGGCCGTCACTGTGTACCTGGGCGAGGGCGCATCGTCCGAGGGCGACTTCCACGAGGCGGCCAACCTCGCGGGCGTGATGAACGCGCCACTGATTTTCCTGCTCATCAACAACCAGTACGCCATTTCGACCCCTGCCAAAAAGCAGTCTGCGGCGATGGGTTTTTCGGCTCGTGCGGCGGGCTATGGCTTCCCGGGTGTCGAGATCGATGGCAACGATCTGATCGCCGTCTATGGCGCCACGGCGCTGGCGGTCGACCGGGCTCTGCGCGGCGAGGGGCCAAGCCTCATTGCGCTCAACACCTACCGGCTGGGCTTCCACAACACGTCGGACAATCCCTCGGAGTACCGCGAGCAAGCGGAGGTGGCCGAGGCGGCCCAGCAGGATGGGGTCGAGCGGACGAGGCGGTTCATGACAGAGGCCGGGATCTGGTCACCTGACCGCGAGGCTGCCATGAGCCAGGAAATCGACAAGAAGGTCGAGGAGGCCCAGAGGCTGGCGAGCGGATACCCGCGCCCGGGGCCACAAGCCGTGTTCGACCACGTCTATGCGACGCGACCACGACGCCTCGAGCAGCAGCGAGCCAAGGTGGTCGACGGCATCGATTAGGCTTTTGCATGCTCGAGTCTCGGCGCTGCACAGGGAGGCCTCGAGCGCGACCGGCTGAGTCCGAGGTTCCCCTTGTCCCGCGCACCCGTAGGTCAGTGACTCAGAAGTACGATCAGCAGTTCTTCATGACCCGCGACGTTCCCGTGGCCGGGCCGCCACGAGAGCAGGCGTCATCGGCTTCACCAAGGCGCTGGCCCGTGAGCTGGCTCCGAATATCACAGTCAACGCGATAGCTCCTGGCCCCGTGATGACGGATCTCATCCGGGATCGCTCTCAAGAATGGTTCGAAGAGGTGGTGCACGGCCTGCCGCTCGGCCGCTTCGGCCAGGCTGAGGAGATCGCGGCCACCGCCGTCTTTCTCGCCTCGAACGATGGCGCCCTCTACACGGGCCAGACTCTTGGGCCGAACAGCGGCGACGTCATGCTGTGAGCGGCGCCAGGGTCAGTTCGCCAGACCGAGCTCCTCGATCACTTCGTCGGTGTGCTCGCCCAGCAAGGGCGCGGATCGCGCAGGCGCTGTCGCTGTCGCGCTGAACCGCAGCGGCGATCGTCCGATCAAGTGGCGTCCGAGGCCAGGCTCGTCGACCTCTTCGAACATCGGATTTGCAGTGGACGCCCTCGGATCGTTGGTCACGAGCTCCTTGAATGTCTGGTATGGGCCCCACAGGACGCCTTGCGACTCCAAGGTCTCGCGAACCGCGCCCAGGGGCCGCTGGCGGATCCAAGGTTCGAGCAGCCGGCTGATCTCGTCGCGCGCACGCCAACGGTCTTCCTCCTGGCGCAAATCGAGCTGCCCCGCAACCTCGATGGCGTGGAATTGCTCCGTCAATCCAGTGGCCTGGCCGAGGCTGTGCCACTGTCGTGCGGTAAGCGCAAGGACCATGACACGCCGATCGTCCTGGGTGACGAAGTCGCGGCCAAACGTCCCATATACGTAGTTGCCGTGCCGGCCGCGCGGCTCCTCGCTCAAGATCGCCTCGCTCAGGAGACCGAGGTGGCCGGCCACCGACAAGCCGACATCCGCGAG
>JBOHUP010000336.1:0-3091 GCA_050734615.1 Candidatus Dormibacteraceae bacterium
GACCACGGCCTTGCGCGTTGAAGCATTGGGGGAGTCACACCCTTCCCATCCCCCGGCATGGACCGGGACCTTCCCCGACCAAGCGGGAAGGAGAACTCACGAAAAGTAGCCAACCGCGAATTTAGGAGGTAAACTGCGTCGCCATGCCGAGATCGATGTGGAAAGGCGTCGTTTCGTTCGGAATGGTCTCCATCCCGATCCGTCTGTACAACGCCACGGAGTCAAGCGCCAAGGTCTCGTTTCGGCAGCTCTGCCCAGAGCACCATTCCCCCATCTCCTACAAGCGCTGGTGCTCCGAGGGCGACCATGAGGTCACCTACAGCGAGATCCAGCGCGGCTATGAGGTCGGCAAGGATCGATACGTCATCATCGACGACAAGGACCTCGACAACCTGCCCCTTCCGACCGCGCACTCGATCGACATCGAAGAGTTCGTTCCAACCGAAGACGTGGAGCCGGGACTGTACTTCAACAACGCCTACTTCATGGAGCCCGAGGAGCTGGGCAAGAAGCCGTACCAATTGCTGCGCAAGGCGCTCGAGGCGACGGGACGGATGGCGATCGCGAAGATCGCGCTGCGGGACCGTGAGCACCTCGCCGCGCTGCATCCGAATGGTGGCGGCCTGCTCATGAACACCCTGCACTGGCCCGACGAGATTCGTTCCACCGAAGGCCTGAAGGGCCTCGAGGGCGACGTCAAGATCAATCCGAAAGAGCTCGAGATGGCCAAGGCGCTGATCGAGAGCCTGGCGGACTCGTTCGACCCCAGCCGCTACAAAGACGACTACCGCGAAGCGGTCATGAAGGTCGTCCAGGCGAAGATCGAAGGCGAGGTCATCGAGGCGCCTGCCGCGCCGCAGACCGCCAAGGTCATGGACCTCATGGAAGCCCTGCGCGCATCGGTCGAGGCCGCCAAGAAATCTCGAGCCTCACGCGAGAAACCGGTGGCCGACACGCGGAGACGCCGCCAAGCTTCCTGACCGGGCGCGGCTTAATCTGAGCCGAGTGCAGGAGTCCCAGTCCGACCAGCTGCAGATCGAGCTGGAGAGCTTCCCGGATGAGGTGCGCCCGATGCAGGCCGCTTCCGCGGAGGCTCCATTCAGCTCCCCGGAGTACCTCTTCGAGGTCAAGTGGGACGGCCTGCGCTGCATCATGTTCCGCGATTCCGACGGGAGCGTGCGCTTGCAAGACCGCGCGCTGAAGGACCTGACAGGGGACCTTCCCGAGATCACAGCGGCGGCCAGGCGCATCCCGCCCGGCAGCGTGATCGATGGAGAGCTCGTCGCCACCGACAGGGATGGGAGGCCGGATTATCCGAGGCTGCGCGAGCGTTTGGCCGGCGGGTTGGAGATGCGTGACGCCATACCGACGGCGTACCTCGCTTTCGACGCTCTGTATCTCGAAGGCAAGCCGCTCGCGCGGCAGCCGATCGTCAAGCGCCGAGCCCGGCTGGCCAAGGCGATCGAGACGGGCGGTCACCTGTTCGTGCCCGATCACATCGACGAGGATGGCGTTGAGCTGTTCGAAGCTTGCCTCGAGCGCGGCCTCGAGGGAGTGGTCGCCAAGCACAAACTCAGCCCCTACGTGCCAGGGCAGCGCAGCCCTTTCTGGCTCAAGGTCAAAGCCGTCAAGTCCGACGACTTCGTCGTCATCGGATGGATCGGCGAGCAGCCGCGGCCGGGCGCGCGCAAAAGGCATGCGAGCTTCGACGCCCTGGTCGTCGGCTATCACGAGGACGGCCGGCTACTGCCGTGCGGCACCGTCGGCGGGGGTTACGACGAGGCCGCCATGGAATCCGTCGGCCGGGCGCTGGACGACCTGTCCACGGACGAGTCCCCGCTCGACCCGCGGCCGATCATGACCAGCCCGGTGCACTGGGTCCGGCCAGAGCTCGTGGTGAGCATCCGGTACTCCGAGTGGTCACCCGATGGGACCCTGCGTTTCCCCATCTTCAACGGTCTGCGACCCGAGGTGCACCCGTCGGAAGCCGTCCGCCACCGCCCGCGGGTGGTCATCGCCGGCCACGTCCAACCCGGCTCGCTGGCCTACGACCTGACGAGGTTTCCCTTTTGATCGAGCAGGGTTTCGACGTCGTGACCGGGGCGTTCGGTTTCACCGGCCGTTTCATCACCCGTCGCCTGCTGGCGGAGGGACGGCGCGTCCGCACGCTGACCAACCATCCCGGGCGGCCTGGTGCGGAGGACATCAAGGTCGATGTCGCCCCGCTGCAGTTCGAGGATCGACCCGCCCTGGTGGAGAGCCTCCGTGGCGCCGACGTCCTATACAACACCTACTGGGTCCGCTTTCGGCGCGGGAAGATGAGCTTCGGCCACGCCATCGCCAACACGCGCATTCTTCTGGGCGCCGCGGTGGAAGCCGGGGTACGGAAGGTGGTGCACATCTCCGTGAGCAATCCTGCCGAGGATTCGCCCCTCGACTATTACGCCGGCAAGGCGCGCACGGAGGCGATCGTTCGCGACTCAGGCCTGCGCTGGGCGATCGTGCGCCCGACATTGGTGTTCGGGGCCGGTGACATCCTGCTGAACAACATCGCGTGGCTGCTGCGCCGGATGCCCGTGTTCGTGATTCCCGGGCTCGGCCACTACCGCGTCCAACCGGTGGCCGGCGAGGACGTGGCTGAGATCGCGACCTGGGCGGCCGAGCAGACAGACAACATGACCGTCGACGCAGCCGGACCCGACACGGTCAGCTATGTGGATCTCGTGGAGAGCATCGCGGTCGCGGTCGGGCGCCGGCCCCGCTTTGTCTACATGTCGCCGCGAACCACGATATTCGCGGGCCGGATCGTATCTCGGTTCGTCAACGACGTACTGCTCAACGAGCAGGAGCTGGAGGGCCTGATGCAGGAGCTTCTGGTTACAGAGGAGCGGGCTCGCGGCACGAGAAGGCTCGAGAACTGGCTCCTGGCAAGTGCGGAGACGCTGGGCCGCCAGTATGCGTCGGAGCTCGCCCGCCACTGGCGCTGAAAGGGTCGCCCGGGGCGGTAACCTGAGCTCGATGTCCTCGACCGGTTCCCAGGGTCAGTTTGCGGTCGAGGCCAGGCACCTCGTCAAGCGCTACGGGGTGGTGC
>JBOHUP010000337.1:0-5595 GCA_050734615.1 Candidatus Dormibacteraceae bacterium
CATCTATGGGGATCGCGGAAACATACTCACGCTCCTCAAGCGCGCTGAGTGGCGCGGCTACGACGCGCGCACTCTCGAGCTCGGGCGCGGCACGGTGAAGGGCATGGCGGACGTCGACATCTTCTTCTTCGGCGGCGGTCAGGACAGAGAGCAGGCCCTGGTCTACGAAGACCTGCTCGAGTTCAAGCAGGCGCCGCTGCAGCGCGCGGTGGCGGACGGCGCGCAGATCCTGGCGGTGTGCGGCGGCTACCAGCTGCTCGGCCACTACTACCAGACGGCGGAGGGTGAGCGGTTCGACGGCATCGGCCTCATCGACGTGCGCACCGAGGCCGGCAAGAAGCGGTTCATCGGCGACGTCGTGGTGGACACACAGGTCGCCGGCCTTGTGCCCAACACGCTCGTCGGCTTCGAGAACCACAGCGGGCGGACGTTCCTCGGTCCGAAGGCCGCGCCGCTGGGCAAAGTCCGCCTGGGCGACGGGAACAACGGGTCAGACGGCTACGAAGGATGCCTTCAGGGCGGCGTGATCGGGACCTACCTGCACGGCAGCCTGCTGCCGAAGAATCCGCAGCTCGCGGACTACCTGATCCGGAGCGCGCTCAGGCGCCGGGGCGCCGGCGAGCTTTCGCCGCTCGACGACTCGGCTGAGCGGGCCGCGCACGACCGGATCCTGCTGCGCGCGCCACAGCACCCGAGCGCGTAGCGGACCCGTTCTTGCGGGCGCCGTTGGCCCGGCCTGCGCCGTCCAACGGACGCCCCGCCGTCAGCGCTTCGCGCAGCACCTGGTCGATCGACTCGACCATCACCAGCTGCATCTCGTTGCGCAGGTCGGCGGGGATGTCGTCGAGGTCCGCCTCGTTGCGCGTCGGCAGCAGCACGCGTCGCAGTCCCGCGCGATGCGCCCCCAGAACCTTCTCCTTGATGCCGCCGATAGGCAGCACGCGGCTGCGCAGCGTTATCTCCCCGGTCATGGCCACGTCGTCACGCACCGGCCGGCCGGTCAGGATCGATGCCATCGCGGTCAGCACGGTCACGCCGGCGGATGGCCCCTCCTTGGGCTGCGCCCCGGCGGGCACGTGGACGTGGATGTCGTTCTTGTCGAAGATCGTGGGGTCGATTCCGATGTCGGATGCGCGCGCCTTCAGGTACGAAAGGGCCGCCGACGCGGACTCCTTCATCACCTCGCCGAGCTGGCCGGTGAGCTTCAGCTCGCCTTTGCCCGGCGTCAGCGCTGCCTCGACGAAGATGATCTCGCCCCCGGTCGGCGTCCAGACCAGGCCCGTCGCGACGCCGGGGCGGTCGATGCGTTCGGCGGCGTCGTCGAAGAAGCGCCGCTTGCCGAGGGCGACGCGCACGCGTTTCGTGTCATCCGTGCTGCGGCTCTTCCGCTTGCCGACCGCCATGTCGGCGACGTCGCGCCGCATCACCGACGCGATCTCGCGCTCGAGGTTGCGCACGCCCGCCTCGCGCGTGTACTGCCGGATGATCAAGCGGATCGCCTCTTCCGACATCGAGATCTCGTCGGTCCGCAATCCATGCGCGGCGAGCTGCTTGGGGATCAAGAAGCGCTGCGCGATCTGCAGCTTCTCCTCTTCGGTGTACCCGGAGAGATTCAGCACCTCCATGCGGTCGCGCAGGGCAGGTGGAATGGTCTCGAGGCTGTTGGCGGTCGTGATGAACATGACCTTGGACAGGTCGAACGGCACGTCCAGGTAGTTGTCGCGGAAGTCCTTGTTCTGCTCAGGATCAAGCACCTCGAGCAGCGCTGACGAAGGGTCGCCGCGCCAGTCCGCGCCGATCTTGTCCACCTCGTCGAGCATGAACACGGGGTCGTTCGACTCGGCGCGGCGGATCGCCTGCAGGATGCGCCCGGGCATGGCGCCGATGTACGTGCGCCGGTGGCCGCGGATCTCCGCCTCGTCGTGCACACCTCCCAGCGAGGCGCGCGCGAACTTGCGCCCCATGGCGCGGGCGATCGACTGGCCGAGCGACGTCTTGCCGACGCCCGGAGGGCCGACAAAGCACAGAATCGGCTCGCGGCCGCGGTCGGTCGAGCCGCGCTGCTGCTTCAAGCGCCGCACCGCGAGGTGCTCGACGATGCGCTGCTTGACCTTGTCGAGGTCGTAGTGGTCGGCGTCCAGGATCTCCCGCGCCTTGACCACGTCGACCTCGCCGCCGGTCGACACCTTCCAGGGCAGGGACACGATGAGCTCGAGGTAGGTCCGGATCACCGACGACTCCGGTGACGCGCTCGGAATGCGCTCCAGCCGCGTGATCTCTCGGTCGGCCTCCCGCTTCGCTTCGGCCGGAAGGCCGGCCTTCTCGATGCGTTCGCGCAGCTCGCTGAGCTCGGCGTGCTCGCTGTCCAGCTCGCCCAGCTCGCGCTGGATGGCCTTCAGCTGCTCGCGTAGGAAGTACTCGCGCTGGGCCTTGCCCATCTGCTCTTCGGCCTGCGATTGGATCTTGCGACCCAGCTCCAGCACCTCGAGCTCGTGTGACATGTGCCCCAGCAGCTTCTCGAGCTTCGCCTTGGCGGAGTCCATCTCGAGGATCTCCTGGCGCTGCTCGGTGGTCAGCCTGATGTGATTGGCGATGTAGTAGGAGAGGTGCAGTGGGTCGTCAATGGACCCGGCCGCTCCGGCGAGCTCCGCGGGCAGGTGCGGCGCCAGCGTCACCAGCTGCTGGAACGACTGGATCGCGCGCCGCATCAACGCCTCGCGCTCGATCGACAGGAAGGTCTCCGTGGACTCGGGGTACATCTCGACGGCGCAGGTGAGGTAGGGGTCCTCGGTCATCGCCTCGACCAGCCGGATCCGGCGCATGCCGAGCACCGCCAGCTGCACCGTGCCGTCGGGAAGCTTGAGCAGGTGCTGCACGCGCACCATCGCGCCGACGTGGTGGACGTCTTTGAAGCCGACGTCCTCAGCGGTCTCGTCGAGCTGGGTTGCGACCGCGATGTGCCGCTCGGCCCCGGCGAGGTCGTCGAGCAGCTGCAGCGATTTCTTGCGGCCGACCGAGAGTGGGATGAAGATGCGTGGGAACACCACCGTCGACTTCAACGGCAGGACGGGCAGGTGCGATGGCACCGCACCCTCGAGGTTGACAGCCGGGACCTCGCTCACATTGGGATTATCCCCCGGCTTTCGCTCGAGCACCCCTCCCACCACGGGGAGAGGGTTGCCGAGAGGGGCTTAGACTTGCGTCAGCGTTGAGCCAATCGATCACAGCCGTCATACTCGCCGCCGGTCTCGGCACCCGAATGCGCTCGCGCACTCCCAAAGTCCTCCATCCGATCTGCGGCCGCCCCATGATCGATTACGTCCTCGATGCCGTGGCCGAGGCCGGAGCCAGGGACATCAAAGTGATCGCCAACCCTCACCACGCGGAGGTGGCGGGCCACCTCGACGAGAGGGGCATCGCTCCGACGTTCCAGCGGGACCCGAAGGGCACGGCGCACGCGCTGCAGCAGATCCCCGCCAAAGAGCTCGCCGGCAAGCTGGTGGTGGTCGTCAACGGCGACTCGCCGTTGATCACCGCGGCCACGATCCAAAAGCTGATCCATGCGCACCAGGAAAGTGGCGGCGCGGCCACGATCGCCAGTGTCAACGATGCGGGCCGCAACGACGGCCGCATCGTCCGGGCGGCCGACGGCTCGCTGGACCGCATCGTCGAGCGCAAGGATGCCGACGACGAGATCAGGCGGATCACGGAGATCAACGTCGGCCTCTACTGCTTCGACGGCAGCCGCCTGGTGGAGGCGCTGCAGCTGGTCACCAACGACAACAAGGCGGGCGAGTATTACCTGACCGACGTCTTCCCTCACTTGAAGCCGGTGCAGGTCCTGCGGCTCGGTGACCCGCGTGAGGCGATGGGCGTGAAGGATCGCGCGCGCCTGGCGGCCGCGACAAGGGTCATCCGGATCCGCATCCTCGAGCGGTGCATGTTGGGCGGGGTCACCATCGTCGACCCGAACAGCACCTTCATCGATGCGACGGTGAGCATCGGCCAGGACACGGTGATCGAGCCGTTCACGGTGCTCAAGGGCCAGACCTCGATCGGTGCCGACTGCCGCATCGGGCCCCACGTCCACATAGAGGACGCGAAGATCGGCGACCGCTCGGACTGCGGCCCGTTCGCCAGGCTCCGGCCGGGCACCGAGATCGCGGATGACGTCCACGTCGGGAGCTTCGCCGAGCTCGTGCGCAGCCGGGTCGGCCGGAAAAGCAAGGTACCGCACGTCTCCTACCTGGGTGACACCGACCTCGGAGAGGACGCGAACATCGGCGCCGGCACGATCACCGCCAACTTCGACGGCGCCAACAAAAACCGCACCTCGATCGGGGACGGAGCCTTCGTGGGGGTCGATACGATGCTGGTCGCTCCCGTCAAACTTGGTAAGGGGTCCCGCACCGGGGCGGGCTCGGTGGTGACCAAAGATGTGCCGGATGGCGCGACAGCCGTCGGAGTTCCCGCTAGGGTGATACGGAGAAAAGTCGTGAGCTCGGATTCGAACTCGGACGCCAGGTGATCGGGAGGCTCCAGACGGCGGTCGAGTACGCCGGCGAGGAGAGCTCGCCCTGGGGGGCGCTCAAGCTCATCGCAGGCAGCGCCAACCCCGAGCTGGCGGCGCGCATCTCGAAGATCCTGGACGTGCCGCTGACCAACGCCCGGCTGCGGCGCTTTCCGGACGGCGAGATCAACGTCAAGATCGAGGACTCCATGCGCGGCCATGACGTTTTCGTCATTCAGCCCACGTCGCCACCCGTGAACGAGCACCTGATGGAGCTGTTCATCATCCTCGACGCGTTGCGCCGCGCCTCCGCCGGCCGCGTCACCGCCGTGGTGCCCTACTACGGCTACGCCCGAAAGGAGCGCAAGACGCAACCGCGCGAGCCGATCTCGGCCAAGCTCATCGCCAACTTCATCACGCTGGCCGGCGCCGACCGCCTCCTGCTGTTCGATCTTCACGCGGAAGCCATCGAGGGCTTCTTCGACGTACCGACCGACCACCTGTCGCCCCACCGCATCTTCGCGGACTACCTGAAGACCAAAGACCTCCATCACCTCACGATCGTCGCGCCCGATGCCGGCGGCGGACGGCGCGCCGAGGCGGTGGCCAATGACCTCCAGGCCCCGATCGCGTTCGGATACAAGCGCCGCAAAGGTGATGACGAGGTCGACCTGATCGCGGTCTCAGGTGACGTGAAGGGCCGCGACTGCGTCGTGGTCGAGGACATCATCACGACCGGCGGCACCATCACCAAGGTCGTTCAGGCCCTTCGCAACCAGGGCGCCGGCCGGGTGCTGGTCGCGGCGACACATCCCGTCTTCACAGGCGATGCGGTCGAGAAGTTGCACCAAGCCGACGTGGAAGAGGTGATCGTGACCGATTCGGTGCCCATAGCGGCTGTGAAGCTGGGCCCGCCACTCACGGTGCTGTCGGTCGCACCCCTGCTCGCTGAGGCGATCATCCGGGTACACGAGAACCGGAGCGTCAGCGAGCTCTTCGGTTAGCCCGCGGTCAGGACTGGCGAGGGGTTGGGCGAGCTCATAGTCCTCATCGCGGGGTTCGGGATCGCGGCGGGCGCGAGCGGC
>JBOHUP010000338.1:0-8241 GCA_050734615.1 Candidatus Dormibacteraceae bacterium
AGGTGGCAGTAGCCGCCGATCTTGGCTTTCGTGTACTGCTCTTGTGCGCGCTCCTCGAAGCGCCGGATGAGCTGCATCTGCCGGTGGAGGCCCAGCAGGAAATCCCGATTGCCCTTGGTCAGCTCAAGCGCCTTCGGGTTGATCACGCGCGACAAGGGGGGAGGGGACGGGGGCTTGACCGGGGCAACCATCTGCTTCTCACGATTCTGCATGGTCGCGGGCAGCGACGCGGGGACCGGCGCTCCTTCCCCGTCCGCTGTGGCCCCCGGGCCTTCGGCGCGGGAGTGTGGTGCTGGGCCGCCGGTGGGGAGGGCGGGTCTCTTGTTGGCGATGTGAATCGCCCGGCCTTGCGCAGCAAGCGCCGCTTCCATCAGAGCCTCAGGCAGCGTTGGATGTGCGTGCATCGTGAGGTCGATCTGCTCGAGGGTGAGCCCGTTCTGGACCGCGAGTGTCG
Organism: Candidatus Dormibacteraceae bacterium; assembly: GCA_050734615.1. GTDB lineage: Bacteria > Chloroflexota > Dormibacteria > Dormibacterales > Dormibacteraceae > DASXBJ01. The sequence goes on from JBOHUP010000338.1 coordinate 455, forward strand.
CCTCCGCGATGAGGTCGGTGGCACGGGGCCCGATGATGTGCGCGCCGAGCAGCTTGCCCGACGTCGCGTCGGCGACCACCTTGACGAACCCCTCCGACTGGCCCAGGGTCAGGGCACGGCCGGCGGCGGCGAAGGGAAAGCGCCCGATCTTGACCGCGATGCCCTTCTCTTTGGCTTCCTTCTCGCCCAGGCCGACATGCGCTATCTCAGGGTCGGTGTAGACACAGTTGGGCGCCGCGTGATAATCGGGCGTCCGGCTGGCGCCACCCACGATGTTCTCCACGGCGCACACACCTTCGTAGGACGCAACGTGAGCGAGCATGATGCCGCCGATCACGTCGCCGACGGCCCATATGCCCTCCGCGGTCGTGCGCAGCTGAGGATCGATGACCACACGGCCCCGATCCAGCTTGACGCCGGCCTTTTCGGCATCGAGGCCCTGCGTGTAAGGCACGCGGCCCACCGCCAGCAGAACCTGGTCGGCATCCACCGCCCCGCCCTCGCCGCCGGTCGAGAAGCGCACGAGCAGCTTGCCATTGTGCTTCGCCACCTCGGCGACCTTGCTGTCGGTGTGGATCTCGCCGCCGAGCGAGGCGAGGTGCTTGGCATAGACGGCGACCAGGTCAGCGTCGACCATGGGCAGCACCTGAGGCAGCATCTCCAGGACCGTGACCTTGCTGCCGAGCGCGGCGAACATCGCGGCGAACTCCATGCCGACCACGCCACCGCCGATCACGGCGAGGCGGCGCGGCACCTCGCGGAGCTCGAGGATCTGGTCCGAGTCAACCGTCAGCTCCGCGCCCTTGAGCGGTATGCGGGCGATCGCCGAGCCGGTGGCGATGATGATGTTCTTGGCCTGCAGCTGCTCGCCCGAGACCTCGACCAGGCCCTTGCCGGCCAGGCGGGCATCACCCTTGACCGAGGTCACGCCGCCGGCTTTCAAAAGGCCTTCGACGCCTTTGACGAGCTGATCGACGACGGCGCTCTTGCGCTTCTGGGCGGCCACCCAATCGAAGCTGAGGTTGTCGGCGACCACTCCGAACGGGGCGCCGTCTTTGGCCAGGCTATAGAGCTCGGACGACTGCAGCAGGGCCTTGGTCGGAATGCAGCCTCTGACCAGGCAGGTGCCGCCCAGGCGGTCCTTTTCGACCACGGCAGTGCTGGCGCCGAGCTGCGCGGCTCGCAGAGCGGCCACATAGCCGCCCGGGCCGCCTCCGATCACGACGATGTCAAACGAACCGGCCATATAGCTCCAATCTATACAAGGTATCGAGGAAAATTATGCCCGTGGGTCGCCGGCGGGTGCCGGCTTTACGCCATTGGGGCGGTAGCGGTTCGTGATGGGCATCCGCCGGTCGCGTCCGAACGCTCGCGGGGTGATCTTCACCCCCGGTGGCGCCTGGCGCCGTTTGTACTCGCTTCCGTCCACCAGCTGCATCACCCGCGCCACCGTCTCGGGCCGGTGGCCGGCGGCGACCAGCTCCTCGGGGCTCAGCTCGTCCTCGACGTAGCCCTGCAGGATGGGGTCGAGCTCCTCGTACGGAGGCAGGCTGTCGACATCTTTCTGGCCAGGCTTGAGCTCCGCTGAGGGCGGCTTGGTGATCACGCGTTCGGGGATCGCCGGACTCAGGGAGTTGCGGTAGCGACACAGCTCGTAAACCGTCGTCTTGGTGATGTCCTTCAGCACTGCGTAGCCGCCCGCGATGTCGCCATACAGCGTGCCGTACCCGGTCGCCAGCTCCGACTTGTTGCCGGTGCTCAGCACGATGTAGCCGAATTTGTTCGACAGCGCGTGCAGGATGGTGGAGCGGATACGCGGCTGGACATTCTCCTCGGCCACGCCGGGCTGCGTGCCTGCAAACGCCCCTGCCAGGATCTCCTCGAACCCGCGATGGGCCGGATCGATGGGAAAGTCGATAAGCTGCATGCCGAGGGTCTCGGCGACCAAACCCGCGTCCTCGAGGCTTTCGGTTGAGGTATATCGAGACGGCATGCGTACCCCGATCACGTTCTCAGGCCCGAGGCCGTCACACGCGATGGCCGCGGTGAGGGCGGAGTCGACGCCTCCCGACATCCCGATCACGACTTTCTGGAAGCCCTGCTTGCGGATGTAGTCACGGGTGCCTAGGACGACTGCGGCGTAGATCTCGGCCGGGCCCTCGAGAGGCTGGCTCACCGGAGCCGGGATGGCCGGCCGGGCCGGACGGGCCCGGGTCGTGATCGAGACCTCGCTCTGCTCCAGCTCGAGCCGCTCAGCGCCCTCCGCCTCCCGGCGGATGTTCTCAGTCGGTCGGTGCGTGCTGGAGGGCACCACGATGTCGCAGACGAGCAGTTCGTCGAGGAATGAAGCGGCGCGGGCGAGCACCTGGCCGTGCGGGCCGAACATCACGCTGTTGCCGTCGAACACCAGCTCGTCCTGCCCGCCGACGGTGTTCACCCAGGCGATGTAGGCGCCGTAATCCGCGGCGCGTTCGCCGACCATGGCCTCGCGGGGGCCCCGCTTGCCGGCGTGGTAAGGGGACCCGTTGATGTTGATCAGCACCTCGGCGCCGAGATGCGCTTCCCAGGCCATCGGGCCGGCAGGAAACCAGCAGTCTTCGCAGACGGAGAGCGCGACGCGCACCCCGTCGAGCTCCATGATCGGGCAGCGGCGGCCAGGCTCGAAGTACCGCTTCTCATCGAAGACCCCGTAGTTGGGCAGGAACACCTTGTGGTAGACGGCCTTGACCGCACCGTCGTGCAGAAACGCTGCCGCGTTGAAGATCTCACCCTCCTGGTCGACGAAGCCGACCACCGCGGAGATGCCGCTGGTGGCGCGTGCGACGACCTCGAGCTGAGCGAGGTTGTCGCGCACGAATGAAGGCTTGAGGACCAGGTCCTCCGGCGGGTATCCCGTGATGGCCAGCTCGGGAAAGCACACGATGTCAGCGGCGAGGTCGCGCGCGCGGTCGATCCAGTCCACGATCAGGCGGCCGTTGCCTTCCAGATCGCCGACCACCGGGTTGATCTGGGCCAGCGCGATCCTCACGATCTAATTTTGGCGTCCAGCGCTCCTTACCATTGGATGGCTTGGATTACTTCGAACTGCTCCGCTCGCTTTCCAGCTCTCGGGACACCATGCTCTGCGTCGGCCTCGATCCTGATCCCGAACGAATCGAGGGTGGGGCCGCCGGGGCGCTCCGGCACTGCCGGGAGGTGCTTCACCAGACCGAAGAGCACGCGTGCTGCTTCAAGCCGAACAGCGCCTTCTGGGAGCAGTACGGGCCGGACGGCTGGTCCGCATTGATGGAGCTTCGCGACGAGGCACCCGACACTCCCTTCCTGTTCGACGGAAAGAGGGGCGACATGGGCAACACGATGAAGATGTACGCGCGGGCCGTCTTCGATACTCTGGCGATGGACGCGACCACGGTCAGCCCCTACCTTGGGGCCGATTCGCTCGAGGAGTTCACGCGCTACGAGAACCGTGGCGTTTACGTCCTCTGCCGCACGTCCAATCCCGGAGCATCCGACCTGCAGCATCTCGAAGCGCGAGGCAAGCCCCTCTACCTCCAGGTCGCGGCCCTCGCCGAGCGCGTGAACGCCAAGCACAACGTCGCTCTGGTGGTGGGGGCCACGGCGCCCGCCCAGATCGCCGAGGTGCGCCGCGCCACGGCGCTGCCGTTCCTCATCCCTGGCGTCGGCGCCCAGGGCGGAGATCTCGAGGCGTCGGTCCGAGGCGCATGGAACGGCGACCGGGCGTCGTGCCTCATCTCGTCCAGCCGGAGCGTGTTGTACGCGGCAAGCCCCGCCCGCGAAGCGGCGTCGCTGAAAGCGCGGATCAACGCTGCGCTGGGTGCCGGCCGGTGAGCGAGACGCGACACACCGCCCGCCTCGTTTTGAGTGGCCACATCATCGATTCGATGACGCTCCCCCAGGTGATGGACATGGTCATGGACCTGGGTGGGAACTTCACGATCGAGGAGCTGAAGGTCGGACAGCACAAGACCGACACCTCGATCTGCCGCATGGAGGTGGTGGCCGGGACGGCCGACCTGCTCGACCGAATCGTGCGCCAGGCCCGCGCGCTCGGCGCGACAGCGGAGTCGGAGCAGCCCGCGAGCGTGATGAAGGTCGACCGCGACGGCGTTTTCCCCGAAGGCTTCTACTCGACGAGCAACCTGCCGACCGAGGTCCTCATCGGCAGCCGCTGGGCGCTGGTCGAGAACATCGAGATGGACGCCGCCATCGCCGTCGACAGAAAGGCCGGCCGTGCCTGGTGCATCGTTTTCCAGGCCGCCAAGCCCGGAATGGAGGTCGTGGTCGGATACCAGGGCGTGCGCGTGACGCCGCTGGAGCGTTCGCGCCACACGGAGATCTTCAGCTTCATGGGCAGCGAGGTCTCGGCCGAGAAGCCGAAGAAAGTCCTCATCGGCGGAATCGCCGCCGAGATGCGCCACGTTCGCGCCGCAGGGGGCCGGATCCTCGTGGTGGCCGGACCGGCGGTGGTCCACACCGGCGCGGGCCGATACCTGTCACGGCTCATCGAGCTCGGCTTCGTCCAGGTGCTGTTCGCCGGCAACGCGCTGGCGGTGCACGACGTCGAGTCCGCCCTTTTCGGCACCGCGCTGGGCATCAACATCGAAAGCGGGCTGGCCATCGAGCACGGCCACGAGCACCACATGCGCGCGATCAATCGGGTGCGCGCAGCCGGTGGGCTGCGCCAGATGGTCGAGAGCGGTCAGCTCACGTCGGGGGTGATGAAGTCGGCGATCGACCATGGCATCGACATCGTGCTGGCCGGGTCGGTCCGCGACGACGGGCCGTTGCCGGACGTGATCACGGACATGGTCGAGGCCCAGATGCGAATGCGCGCCGCCCTGGGTGACGTGCGCATCGCGTTGATGCTCTCCACCATGCTGCACTCGATCGCCACCGGCAACATGCTGCCCGCCGGCGTCCGCACCGTTTGCGTCGACATCAACCCGGCGGTCGTGACCAAGCTGGCGGACCGGGGCAGCTGGCAGTCGATTGGATTGGTCACGGACGTGGAATCCTTCTTGCGCGAACTGGCCCTGGTCGTGGAAACTGGTGAGCATGGGTAAAGGACGCGACAAGCAGGGCCGCGAGGCCAAGAAGAAAAAGAAGGTCAAGCTGCCAGGCGGCGCGCCGGGGTCGGACGTCCAGTTCCGTCACCACGTGCTGCCCGCGAGCACGCCGCCGTCACAGCCGCTGGCAAGGCCGACCGAGTAGCACGATGCGCCGCCTGCGCTACGACAGGCGCCCCACGTAGAGGTTGATCACCTCGTCGTCCTTGAGCAGGTCGGGGCCCGCGCCCTCCAGGCGGTTCTGACCGAGCACGAGCACGTACGCCCACTGGGCGTGACGCAGCGTCTCCCGGGTGTTTTGCTCGATGACGAGAACCGCGACGTTGGTCCCGCGGATCGCCTCTATGCGCTCCCAGATCAGGGCCTGGAACTTCGGCGCCAGCCCCGCACTGGGCTCGTCGAGGATAAGCACCGCCGGGTCGACCATCAGGCCGCGCGCCAGCGCGAGCATCGTGCGCTGACCGCCGCTCAACGTGCTGGCTTTGCGGTGCGCCGATGCCGCCAGGTCAGGGAACAGCCTGAACAGCTCCTCGATGCGCTCGTGAACGCCGCCCCTGCGGCTGTAGCCGCCCATGTCCAGGTTCTCGCGGATCGTCAGGTCGGGGAACACGTTGGCCACCTGCGGCACGTACGCGAGGCCCTTGCTCACCATCTTCTCGGCCGGCCGGCCGGTGACGTCCGCGCCCATCACGGTGACACTGCCCGCAGTCGGCCGGATCAACCCCGCGATCGCTTTCAGCAGCGTGGACTTGCCGGCGCCGTTGGGGCCGACGACCGCCGTGATCGCACCCCGCCGGGCCACCATGCTCACGCCGTTGATGACGGGCGGGCCGCCGTACCCGGCGGTTAACTTGTCGACCACGAGGGCCGGCGCTTCACCTGGCGGCGGAGTGGTCAATTCGTGACGACCTCGCCCAGGTAGGCGTCGACCACGGCCTGGCTGGAACGGAGCGATTCGAACGGGCCCTCCGCGATCACGGCGCCCTGGGCCATAACGATGACGTGCTGGGTTACCCGCTCGATAAAGGCCAGGTTGTGCTCGACGACTATGACCGAGGTGCCAGACGCGATAAAGCCTTCGATGGCGACCGCCATCCGCTCGCCCATCACGGGGTTGACGCCGCCCATCGGCTCGTCGAGGATCACCAGCTCGGGTTTGGCCATGCGGATGCGGGCAAACTCGACGAGCCGCTTCTGGCCGCCGCTGAGATTGCCGGCGCGCTCGTTCTTCAGCTGGGTGAGCCCGAGCTCTTCGATGATGTCTCGCGCCTGAGCCAGCTCGTCGGCCGAGCGCCTGCGCTGGGAGGACGCGAGCCCGATGACGCCCCTGACAAAACCCTCTCGCTGCGCGTCCCAGCGTGCCATGACCACGTTCTCGAGCACGGTCAGGCCCGGCCACTCCCGCGGCGACTGAAACGTGCGGATCAGTCCCAGGCGCGAGATGCGGTGGGGAGGAAGGCCCCGGATCTGGCTTCCTTTGAAGGTCACCGTGCCGGCGTCCGCCAGCTTGAAACCCGAGATGAGGTCGATCGCGGTGCTCTTGCCTGCCCCGTTCGGGCCGATCAGACCGGTCACCTGGCCTGACGGCGCCCGGAATGTGCAGTCGTCGACCGCGTATACGCCGCCGAAGTGCTTCTTGAGGCCACGGACCTCCAGCGCCGCCATCACCGGCTGCTCGCTCACGCCGGGCGCGGTGAAGCTTCGATCGTGGGCCCGCGGTCCAGGAACCGGCGCTCGGGGAGCAGACCTTGCGGCCGGAAGCGCAGAAACAAGACCAGCACAAGGCCGATGATGGCCCCGCGCAGCGCCAGCACGATCTGCGGATGGCCCGGGACCTCGGGTAAGAAGCGCGTCGACTCCTGGACGATAACGCCCATGATCAGCACCCCGAGGGCCACACCCCAGATGTTGCCGCGGCCGCCGACCAGGACGGCCGCGTAAAGGACGATGACCTCGATCGGTGACCAGGCCGACGGGTTGAACGCGCTCAGGTAGGCCACGAAAAGCGCGCCGGCGAAGCCCCCTATCCCGGCACCCAGGACATAGCCCTTCAGCTTCAGCCGGTAGATATCGCGGCCGAAGGCGGCGGCCGCGCGCTCATCCTCTCGCAGCGTCCTCAGCGCCATGCCGAATCGGCTGCTGGAGATTCGCCACATGAGCAGGAACACGATGACGAAGATGACCAGGCACAGGGCCATCAGGAACCACTGGTACGACTTGTAGTCGAAGCCGAACCAGTCGCCCATGGGGTCAAAGAGGCCTGACAGGCCGTTGTAGCCGTTGAAGAGTGGGTTGAACTGACTCGCCACCACGTACATGACATAGACCGCGCCGAGCGTGACGATCGAAAAGTAGATGCCCCGAAGATGGCGGAGCGCGATCGATCCCACGAGCAGGCCAACAGCCATCGCCGTCACCACGGCGATGGCGACCGCGAGGGGATACGGCAGCTGCAGGCCGAGGACGTAACGAACGGTCGGGTCCACCGGCGGGCCGATCGTGAGGGCGAGCGTCATGTACGCGCCCACGGCGATGTAGCCGTAGTAGGCGAGATCGAAGTCGCCCGACCAGCCCCAGATGACGTTGAGACCCAAAGCCATGATGCCGAAGATGGCTCCCTCGGTCGCGATGGAGACGATGTACGAGCTCATTCGAACACGCTTCTTCGGGCGCTCGTGAACAGCCCGCGCGGTAGAAAGA
>JBOHUP010000339.1:0-5336 GCA_050734615.1 Candidatus Dormibacteraceae bacterium
CTCCGCCGCCTCGCCCGCGAGGCGTGGGAACGGATTGTGGGGCCCGCCCTCTGAGGTTATGACCTGCGCGTCGATCTGCGCCGCCCGGAGCGCGATCGTGAGCTTGCTGCCTTCGATCTCCGTGGCCCCTATGTAGACGAGGTCCGCATCGGCGGAGCGGATAGCGTCCACCGTCGGACCGAAATCCTGCTGCCAGACCCACACGCGCAGGGTGACCACGGGGCCCGCGCCGAATGCCTTGAGGCGGGCGGCAAACGCATCGACCAGGGGCCGTCCATAGCCGGTGCCGTCATGGACGGCGGCCACCCGCGACGGCTTGAGGTACGTTCGGGCGTAATCCGCCGCGACGGCAGCCTGCGTTTCGTTGTCCGCGCAGAGCCTGAAAAAAGTTCTCCAGCCAGAGCGCGTCAGGGCATTGTCCGTCGCGCACTGGGCGACCTGCGTCAGGCCGGCGGCCGCGTAGATGGCTCCGCCAGCCCGGCTCGGTCCGCTGTTCTTATGTCCGACCACGGCGATCACGGACGCGTCGTCACACAGCTGCTGCGCCACCTCGGCCGCGACCGATTCGTCTGCCTGGTCATCGACCGCGACGACATTTAAGTCCCAGTTGTCCCGCCTCGCGTCAGAGACGGCCATCTCGACCACCCGTAGCATCGGTATCCCCACGATCGACTGGGGACCTGTGAGCGGAGCTGCATAGCCAATCAAAAAACGCACGTTCGTTCGTCCACTACTTTAATCTCCATCCAGTGGTTAGCGTCTCCGAGTCGTACCGCCGCCTGTTGAGGCGTGAGGTCGTGGACATCTGCGTCCTCATCTTCATCGCTGACATCGTCACCGGCATCCAGATTCCCCTGTTCCCGCTGTACACGACCTCCCTCGGCGCGTCGCTGGAGATGCTCGGGCTGATCACCGCGGTCCTCGGCCTGACGAAGCTGGCGGGCGCGGTGCCGATCGGAATGCTTTCGGACCGCCTGGATCGCAAGACGGTGCTCGTCGGCGGAATGGTGATGTTTGCCCTCTCCTTCGTGCTGTATGCGCTTGCCCCGGGCACCGGTTGGCTGATCATCCCGCGCGTCCTGCAGGCGCTCGCCATGGTGGCCACCTTCCCGCTTGGCATCGCGTATATCGGCGATCTGGTCGAGCCGCACGATCGCGGCCCTGCGATCGGCGTCTACACGGCGGCGATGGGCGCGGGCTTCGCTGTCGGCCCGCTGCTCGGGAGCTGGGTTGCGTCGGTCGCAGGATTCCCTGCAGCCTACTCGTGCGGCGCCATGATCGCGATCCTCGGCGCGGTCTTCGGCGCCATCCGCCTGATCAGGAAGAAGATCACGCCCGCCGACGGTTCGCTGGCCCCCAGGATCGTGGACCTTCCGGCGCTCGCGACGCTCCTACGCCAACCCGCGATGCTCATGGCCAGCGTCGCCAACGTCGCCATGACGCTCTCAATGACCGGGGCGATCTTCACGTACTTCCCGGTTTACGCGCGCGGTGCCGGGATCAGCACGGTGACGATCGGCTCCCTATTCGCATGGCGCTCGATCGCCTCCGCTTCCGGGCGCATCCCCATGGGTCCGCTGTCTGGCAGGTTGCCCGCTCACTGGACGATCGCGACGGTGCTCCTGGTGGAAGCGGGGATCGACCTGGCGATCTCGCGGACGGTTTCGCCGGGAATCTTGACCGCACTCCTGATCCTGGAAGGCATCGGGTTCGGCGTCTTCCTCGTCTCAGGCCAGTCGGCTGTGGCCGACGCAGCCGCCCACCACAACCGCGGGGCGGCGGTCGGACTCTTCTGGATGGCCGGCAGCATCGGCGACCTGTTCGGGCCGATCGGGCTCGGAGTGATCGCGCAGAGGATGGGCCTCGAGGCGGTCTTCCAGTCAGTCGCGGTGGCCGTCGTGGTGGGAGCCGCTATGGTCGCGGGACTTGGCGCGCTGGCCGCCTACCGCTCGGGCCAGGCGGCCGCGCCCGTCGCCTGACCGACCTTACGGCACGCCGCCGTTGAGGATGGTGACCAGGGCGGACGGCTCGAGGCTTCCGCCCGAGACGACTGCCACCACCTGACCCGACCCTCCCAGTCCCTTCAACCCGGCGGCGACCGCGGCCCCGGCCGCGCCTTCCCCCACCACCGCGGCCCGCTCGACGAGGATCTTGATCGCCGAAGCCACGTCGCGCAGGCTGACCACGATGGAACCGGCCAGCAGCCGGCGAGCCGGCGCCCACATCTCAACAAGCACAGTGCGCGCGCCGATTCCATCGACAAAGGTGGGTGTGCGCTCGCACATCACGGGACTTCCGGCTGCCAGCGCGGCAGCGAGCGGAGCCGCAGTTTCGACCTCGCAGCCGTAGATGCGGACGTCGGGACTGAGCTCGCGCACCGCGGCGGCGATGCCGCAGCTGAGTCCGCCGCCGCCGAAAGGCACCAGCACGGTGTCCACGTCTTGCATGTCGTCCAGTATCTCGAGCCCGATCGTGCCGTTCCCGGCCATCACGGCGAGGTCGCTCACCGGGTGGACGAAATGCGCCGGTTCGAGAGGCGCATAACGATGGGTCGCCAGGATGTTCCACCACTCGTCGTAGGGGAGCGAGATGATTTCCGCGCCGAGGCGCCGGATGCCGTCGAGCTTGGTTGGCGGCGCGCCGTCCGGGCACACGACGGTGCAACGCGCGCCGTGGCGGCGAGCCGCCCAGGCGAGACCCTGCGCCATATTGCCCGCGCTGGCCGTGTAGACGCCTGCGGCCAACTTCCTCGTGCTCAGCTTCGCGACCGCGTTGCAGGCGCCACGTAGCTTGAATGATCGGACCGGCTGCAAGCATTCCAGCTTGAGATTGACATCGCTCGTGCCTGCGCCTTCCAACCGGATCAGCGGGGTCCGCGGCACGACACCGTCGAGTCGCTTGCGGGCCTCGAGCACGTCCTCGAGGGTGATCGAGTCAGGTTCGCGCTTGGTTTTCATTCTCCGGCGACCACGTCCGGCCACAGCGGGCGGCGACGCAGCTCGCGCTTCATGATCTTGCCGCTCGGATTGACCGGGATCTCGTCCAGCGCGACGAAGAGGATGCGCTTCGGCAGCTTGTAACCTGCGATCCGCGTGCGGCAGTGGTCCTGCAATTCCCGCTCGCTGGCGTGTGTGTTCGGCTTGAGCGCGACCACGGCCCTCACCTCCTCGTCCCACCGCTCGCTGGTGACGCCGAGCACCGCGGCCTCGGCCACCGCCGGGTGAGAGTAGAGGGCCTGCTCCACCTCCGCTGAGTACACGTTCTCGCCGCCGCTCTTGATCATGTCCTTCAGGCGGTCGTGGAACGTGAAGTAACCGTCGCGCCGCGACGCCAGGTCGCCCGTGCGCAGCCAACCGTCTCGAAACGCCGCGGCGGTGGCCTCGGGCCGGTTGAAGTAGCCGAGCATCACGTTCGGCCCGCGCACGCAAATCTCGCCGGCGACCCCGTCCTCAACCTCCAGGCCGTCCTGATCCCGGAGCGACACGTCGTTGAGCAGGATCTCCTGGCCGATCGATCCATCGAGCTCGGGCTTGAACATGTCCTCGGGGCGGAGCCTGGTCACGATCGGACCCGCCTCGGTGAGTCCGTACTGGTAGTAGATAAGGGTGTCCGGCAACACCTCGCGAACCGCTTCCTTGTCGGGAAGCCTGAAGGTCGCGCCCCCCACGTAAAGGCGCCGAAAGGAGTCGATGCGGTAGCGGGACCACTGGCCACTAATCAGAATTCGGCGGACCATGTTTGGGATGAAGAAACCATTTGTGACGCCCTCCGCCTCGATCAGTCGCGCTGCTTCCTCCTCGTCGAAATGGCGCATGAACACGCTGCAGGCTCCTATCACCAGGTGGGGGAGGAACCAGCAAAGCAGAGACGCCGAGTGATACATCGGCGCGATCAGCAGCGTGATGTCGTCCGGCTCCATGTCCGTGTCGATGACCTCGTTGATCGCGTTGGCCAGGACATTCTGGTGCGAGAGCAAGACGCCTCTGGAGGAGCCCGTGGTGCCGCCTGTATAGAGGATAACCGCCGGGTCGTCGGCAGCCCTGATCACTTCGGGCATGGTCGCAGGGCCGAGGAAGCTCTCGTAGTCGTCTCCTTCGGTCACGAGGCGTTCGACTACGCCGGCTGCCCCGCTCTCCATAGCCTCCCGTACCGCTGCAGAGTGCTCGCGATCGGTCATGACGACACGCGCCCGGCTGTCGTTCAGCCCGTGTACCAGCTCCGCGCGGGACCAGCGCCAGCTCAGCGGCACGGCGATCGCGCCCGCCGCCATGACACCGAGAATGGCCTCGGCGCTGAAGACGCCGTTGCCACAGATGACCGCCACAGTCTGCCCGGGCTCGACCCCGATAGCGCGCAGGCCCTGGGCGACGGACCATGCCCGTTCGGTGAGTTGCCCGTGCGTAAGGCGGCGTTCACTATCGACCACCGCCGGCGCCGACGGTCGCCTTAGCCGGTTGCGGCGTAACGCGTCGGGAACGGTTAGCATGGCGGCCCCAGAATAAACAAACTAGCCACCGCTCGTGGACACGGGAGAGTTGACAGCGCGTGCCGTCCCCCCTAAGGTCACGTTCGTGCTCGCGTCCGCTGGAAAATTCGGATCGGGGCACGCGATCTGATGGCGGTCACGCGCCGCCGCGGGCGGTCTGTGGGCGAGAACACCCGCGACGAGATCCGCCAGGTCGCGCTTGACCTCTTCTACAAGCGCGGCTTCCAGGCCACGACGCTCCGTCACATCGCGTCTCGGGTCGGCATCCAGGTGGGGAGCCTGTACAACCACATCTCGTCCAAAGGCGACCTTCTGTTCGCCATCATGGAGACGGTGATGCTGGACCTTATCGAGGATCAGCGTCAGGTCGCTCAGACCCCCGACGTGGTGGAGCGGATGAGGCTGCTCGTCTACCACCACGTCAAGTTCCATGGCGAGCGGGCGGAAGAGGTTTTCATCGGCAACAGCGAGCTGCGGAGCTTGAATCGAAGCCAGCGCACCCGCATCGTTGGATTGCGGCACGAGTACGAGCAGATGTTTCAGAACGAGCTCGAGGACGGCATCCGCCAGGGCAAGTTCCTTTCCGTCGACGTTCAGATCACTGCGTACGGCATCCTGGCCATGACGACATGGGTATCGGCCTGGTATTCGCCCCGCGGCCGCCTCTCACTCGAAGGGATAGCCGAGATCTACACGGCAATGGTGCTCCGCGGCATTTGGAACCCAGCCGCCGGCCAGCTCGATACCCACCTGAGACGGGTGGGCCGCGACAACGCGAAGCGACTACTCGCCGGAATCGCCGCCAAGTAACCAGGGCGTTTCGTTTGCGCTCGATTAACGTCGGCGTCAC
>JBOHUP010000340.1:0-3779 GCA_050734615.1 Candidatus Dormibacteraceae bacterium
TCAACACCCTGTCCGGCCTGCTTCGTCCAGACGGCGGTTCGGCGAACTTCGACGGCCTCGACCTGACCGTCGCCAAGCCCTCGGCCATCGTGCGCCACGGGCTGGTGCAGGTGCCCGAAGGCCGGGAGATCCTGGCGCGCCAGACCGTCCTCGAAAACCTCGAGCTGGCCACCTGGGCCCGCCGTGGGGGCGCCTCCACGGGCGCTCAGATCGAGGCGGTGATGAAGCGCTTTCCGATCCTTGGCGAGCGCCGGGCCATGGGCGCCGGCACCCTTTCAGGCGGTGAGCAGCAGATGCTGGCCATCGGGCGCGGGCTCCTCGCCAGGCCGCGTTTGCTCCTCCTCGACGAGCCTTCGCTGGGTCTTGCGCCGCAGATGGTCGAGGAGGTGTTCAAGACGATCGAGGAGATCCACGCGGACGGCACGACGATCCTGCTGGTCGAGCAGAACGCGCTCCGCGCCCTGGCCATCGCCGACCGCGCCTATGTCATCGAGACCGGGCAGATCCTCTTGAGCGGGACCGGGGACGAGCTGCTGCACAACCCGGCCGTGCGGCGCGCATATCTGGGCGGCTGACCGGACTTCGGTCGTCGCGCAGACATCGCCGGTGGGCTGGGACCCGGAACAATTGCGGTACCAGGCGAACGTCGCCTGCCACTCAGGCAAAAGGGAGAAAACAAAAAAGCCCCGGGCCTTTCGGCTCGGGGCTCTTTCTGGTCTCTGGTTACAGAGTTCGGACGCTCTTGGCGCGCGGGCCCTTGGGGCTCGCCTCGATTTCGAACGAAACCTTCTCGCCACCCTGCAGGCTGTCGAAGTCGCCCTCGGTGCCACTGCGGTGGAAGAAGAATTCCTTACCGTCCTCGGCGGCAATAAAGCCGAAGCCGCGGTCCGATACCAGTTTCTTGATGGTGCCTGTAGGCATTTCCATCTCCTATCTCTCGAACTAAAGGGCCAACTCAACTAGCGGGCCTGTTCGAGAACGGAGCCTGCGATGAGCGCCGGCGCTCTGCCAGCTCAGGCCATTATACCCCAGCCGGTCCAGAGTCAATCCCGACGATTTCTAACTCCTGATGCCGGCTCCCTCGGTCTGGCGGCGGGCGCGCGACTGGTCGACCTCGGTGAGATGCCGCTTGCGCAGCCGCAGGTGCTTCGGGGTGACCTCCAGCAGCTCGTCGTCAGACAGGAAGTCGAGCGATTGCTCGAGGCTCAAGCGGCTCGCGGGCGTCAGCCGGACCGAGATGTCGGAGGTGGAGGACCGGATGTTGGACTGCTTCTTCTCCCGGCAGACGTTCACGCGGATGTCACCGGGCCGCTTCTGAACGCCGACGATCATGCCCTCGTAAACCTCCTCGCCCGGCTCGATAAAGGTCGTGCCCCGCTCTTGAGATGCCGCCAGGCCGAATGCCAGCGATTTGCCCGCCGACGACGCTGTGAGAGCTCCGTTGCGCTGCTCGCGGAACTCACCGGCCCACGGCCGGTATCCGATGCCGATCGAGCCCATCAACCCGGTGCCGGCGGTGAGCGTGAGGAACGCGTTGCGGAACCCGATCAGCCCGCGCGTGGGGATCAGGTACTCGAGCCGGACGCCGCCCTTCTTGTCGTAGGAGATCTCGATCATCTCGCCTCGGCGCTTGCCCAGCGCCTCGGTCACGGCGCCGAGGTGCTCCTCGCGAACGTCAACGGTCAGCCGCTCCACGGGTTCCATGCGCTTGCCGTTGATGATCTTGACGATGGCCTCCGGGCGCGAAACCTCGAACTCGTAGCCCTCCCGGCGCATCGTCTCGATCAACACTGCGAGGTGCAGCTCGCCGCGCCCGCTGACCAGGAACCGCTCGGCCGCGTCCGTGTCCTCCACGTGCAGGCCGAGGTTGACGTCGAGCTCCTTGTACAGCCGGGCCCGGAGCTGGCGCGTGGTCGAGAACTTACCTTCGCGGCCGGTGAACGGCGAGGTGTTCACGCCGAAGGTCATGCGCACTGTCGGCTCGTCGATCTCGATGCGGGGCAGTGGATCGGGAAACTCGGGATCGGCGAGCGTGTCACCGATCGCAATGTCTTCCAGACCGGTCAGCAGCACGATGTCGCCCGCGCTCGCACTCGGCACGGACACGCGGTCCAACCCGCGGTAAACCAGCACCTGCACGACTTTCACACGCCGCGTGACACCGTCGGCGCCCAGAACGGCGATGGGGTCGCCGGGCTTGACCTCTCCCCGCGTGATGCGGCCGATGGCCATGGTTCCGGTGTAGTCGTCGTAGGCGCGGTTGGCGACCAGCATCTGGAATCCGCCCTGCTCCGCCACGGGGGCCGGAACGTGCTCGATGATCGTCTTGAACAGGGGCTCGAGGTCGGGCGCAAGGTCGTCAGGATCCGTTCCGGCGCGGCCCTGCTTGGCGATGGCATACACGACCGGCGCCTCCAGCTGGTCGGCATCCTCGGCGAGCTCGAGGACCAGGTCGTGGACCTTGTGCAGGGCGGCCGCGGGGTCGGCGTTGGCGCGGTCGACCTTGTTGATGACGACGATCGTGCGGAGGCCAACCTCGAATGCCTTGCGGAGCACGAAACGCGTCTGCGGCATGGGGCCCTCGGCCGCATCGACCAGGAGGAGGCAGCCGTCCGCCATGTTGAGCACGCGCTCGACCTCCCCGCCGAAGTCGGCGTGGCCGGGCGTGTCGATGATGTTGATCGTGACGTCGCCATGCCGGATCGAAGTGTTCTTGGCCAGGATGGTGATGCCTTTCTCGCGTTCGAGGTCGTTGCTGTCCATGATCAGGGTGCCGACGTCCTGGTTGTCCCGGAACGTGTGGCTCTGCTTCAACAGGGCGTCGACCAGCGTCGTCTTCCCGTGGTCGACGTGGGCGATGATCGCGACGTTCCTGATGTCATGGCGCAGATTGACCAATGTCATGGGGGGCACGAGGCAATATACGGGCACGTGATCACAATCCGCGCGGCTCGCGCCACGGTGATCTTCCTGGCTGCCGCGTGGTCGATGGTCCTAGGGGCGGCCCCGGCGCAAGCCGACGACGGCTGGGTCATCACCTCCTTCGACTCACAGATCGCGGTCTCGGTCGACTCGACCCTGGTCGTCCGGGAGGACATACGCGTCGATTTCGGAACACTGCAGAAGCACGGCATCTTCCGCACGATCCCGCTTCGATATCGCTACGACGACACCCATGACCGCTACTACGAGCTGACGGTCAACTCCGTCACGGACGGAACGAGGGCTTTGCCCTACACGGCGTCTGTAGACAGCGACAACGAGGTCATCAAGATCGGTGACCCGAATTTCCTGGTCACCGGCGCCAACCGGTACGTGATCACGTACCAGGTGGTCGGGGCCATGAACTCGTTCGCCGATCGCGACGAGGTGTTCTGGAACGTCGACGGCGCGCTGTGGCCGGTGCCCAAGCAATCGGTGACCGCGACGATGATCCTGCCGGCGGGCGCCTTTCAGAAAGCCGCCTGCTACCAGGGACCTGTCGGCTCAACCGAGACCTGCAAGTACATGCAAAACGGTGACACCGTTGGCTTTTCTTCGACACGCGCGCTGGCTTCGGGAGAGGAGATGTCCGCCGTCACCGCCCTCAACAAGGGCGTGGTCACCGTGCCCCCTCCCCTCCTCGAGCCGCGCCTTCGCCAGTTTCCTCAGGACGCGTTCGACGGCAACCAACTGAGCGTCGGGCTGAGCCTGCTGATCCTGCTCGTCGGCGTCGGCCTGGTGGCGTGGAACTACCTGGCCCATGGCAGGGACCGCGCGTACCTGACCAAGTACTACCT
>JBOHUP010000341.1:0-2294 GCA_050734615.1 Candidatus Dormibacteraceae bacterium
CGGATGACCTCCGCGGCCCGCCGCATCGCCGCCGCGTCCGGCAGCGGCCGGCCGACGTGCCACACCCGATGCTCAAAAAGCTCCGCGGGGTAGTCGAACGCCTCCGTCTGCACGTCCTGCGGCAGCGCGAGCGTGACCGCGCCGGTCTCAGCCGCGCTGGTCAGCACGCGCATCGCCGCGAGGGCCGCCGGCACCAACTGCTCGGGCCGCTGGATGCGGTCCCAGTATCGCGACACCGGCTGGAAGCAGTCGTTGACGCTCAGCTCTCCGCGCCAGGGCGTCTCCAGCTGCTGGAGCACGGGGTCGGGCCGGCGCGAAGCGAAAACGTCTCCCGGCAGAAGCAGCACGGGGATCCGGTTGACGGTAGCCGCGGCGGCGCCCGTGACCATGTTGGTCGCGCCAGGGCCGATGGAAGTCGTGCACGCAAGCGCCGCCAGACGGTTGCGCATCTTCGCGAACCCCGCAGCGATATGGACCATGCCCTGCTCATTTCGCGCCTGGTAGTAGGTGAGCAGCCCGGGACTCTGCGCCAGGGCCTGGCCCACGCCGGTGAGGTTGCCGTGGCCGAAGATGCCGAAGCAGCCTTCGATGAACCGGTGCTCCATGCCATCCCGCTCGACGTGCTGGGCGGCTAGAAAGCGCACCAGCGCCTGCGCCATGGTGATTCGAACCGTCTTCAGCCGCGAGCCTCCGACGAGGGGTCTGGCAGCATCACGTCGCGCACCAGGGCGTCGAGGTCCGTGCAGGCGGCGACGAACTGCCGGAGCGTTCGGACGGTCGGCGCGAACGAGTCGAACTCCTCGACGGTCAGGCCATCCTCCGAGTAGGCGCGGCGGAAGTCGGGGAAGTGCGCAAGGAGCCGATCCACCAGCGTTGGGTCGACCGGGTCGTCGATGCGAGGCCGCACCTCGACATCGCCGGCGTTGAAGCGTTTCTGCCAGGCGAACGGAGGCGAGATGACCGCGTCCGCGCCGATCAGCTCGCTCCCGTGCATGTGGTTGCGGAATGCCGCGGAGAGCAGCCGAAGCCTGTAACCCCGCTCGCGGTAAAGGCGGTACGTCTTTTTGAAGACCGCGACACCTGCCCATTCGACCAGGCCCGGATCTATGGTGATGTCGCGCTTGTCGAGCAGGGTCTTCAACCAGTCGTCGAGGCGGCCGACCATGATCGTGCACACGGGGCCCATCGAGCTGATGTCCTTGCCCTCGTCCTCTCGCCGCCGCAGGCCGCGCTCGACGGCTTCGGCCACAGCGAGGCACTGCGGCACCGTGAAGCAGACGGTCGCGTTGATGCTGACGCCCTGAGACGTCGCCTCTTCAATCGCCGCAACGCCGGCGCGGGTCACGGGGATCTTGACGATCATGTTCGGCGCCAGGTGGTTGAAAGCCGCCGCGTTCGTGACGATCGCGGCGGTGTCGCGGAAATACCTCGGATCGGTCTGGATCGAAAGTCGGCCGTTACGCCCTGCGTGCTCGACGAAGGCCGGCTCCAGGAGCTTGGCGGCGCTCACCGACATCTCTTGGACGAGCTTCCATCCGATCTGGTCCTCGGTTGCGCCCGGCATCACTCGGAGCAGCTCTTCGATGCGAGGCCGCCATTCCTCGATGTGCTTCTTGATGATCCCGACCGCGATGACGGGGTTGCAGGTGGCTCCCACCGCGCCGTTGTCGATCGCGTATTTGAGCTCGTCGATGTCGGCCGAGTCGTTCCACAGAGCAGTCGGCGTGGTCTGCGTCATTTGATGGAGCTTGCTTTTGTACATGACGGTCGGGCGACTAGCGGTCAACTCGGTTTCCACGTTACACGCGTCACCATCGCGTGACGACGACCTTCTTGCGCGTGAAGAAATCGATGCCATCCGAGCCGTGGACGTGGAGGTCGCCGTAGAACGAACCCTTCCAGCCGCTAAAGGGAAAGAACGCAAACGGCTGAGCGATGGGCACGTTGATGCCGGTCATGCCGGTCTCCACGCGCTCGCGGAACTCCCGGGCGGATCGGCCTGACTGGGTGAAGATCGTGGCCATGTTGCCCAGCGCCATGCTGTTGGCCTGCGCGATCGCGTCGTCGAGGGTGGCGACCCGGGCGACCGACAGAACGGGTCCGAAGATCTCCTCGTGCCCGACTGTCATGCCCGCGGTCACTCCGTCGAGGATCGTCGGTCCAAGAAAAAAGCCGGGGCGCGACATCTCGTGCCTGCCGTCGACGACCAGCTCGGCTCCCTCCGCGACTCCTTTCTCCACGTAGGCCGCGACCTTGTCGCGATGGTCGGCGCGGATCAGCGGTCCTACCTGCAC
>JBOHUP010000342.1:0-1566 GCA_050734615.1 Candidatus Dormibacteraceae bacterium
GTCATAGGCAGCCGTCATTTCGAAGCTGCCATGTACGACCAAGAAACCGCTCTTCGAGTCGAAGCTGATCGTGGCACCGGATAGCGGATCGCCGTTCACCGTCCAGCTCACGCTGGTGACACCGACGAAGAAGTACTGCTGGGGGCAATCGGCGGGCGTGCCCGACTTGAGCGCGGCGCAGGTTGTGAACCCGCTCGCCACCGCGTCCTTCACCGCCTGGTCGGTGGCCGCGGCGGGTCGGGTCAGCGGAGCCAAACTCTCGACCGCCTGGACCGATCGCACGGCGGCGTCGGTGGGCGTGAAAGCCAGCGAAGCCTGGTAGCCACCGGCCGAAGGGAAGTGCTGGATGCCGTCGACTCCGGATTCCTGCCAGGTGAAAACCATCTGGTAGTGACCGCTCGCGATTGGATTGCCGTTCGCGTCGGCTGAAAAGGCGAGGTCTTGCGTTGGGTCGCCGAGCAGGCGCCATTGTCCGGAGTCGATCCAGGCGTTGTCGAAGCGCTGGGGGCAGCCGTCGGGATGGCTGCTCGTCTGCTTGGCGCAGTCTTCGAAGGCAGCTTTGACGGCTGTTTTGGCGCTGGCTTCGCCCGCGGCAGTGGGCGTGGGTCGGTAGGAAATGGATTGGTCGGGCGTCAAAAACGCGTCGACACGGGTGGTCTGGGGCTGGAGCATCGCGCTGCCGGAGAACTTGATTTCGTGGACGAGCGGAAGGATGGCGATCTCAGATTTGCCGGCCGCCAGCGACAGGCGCTTGCCGTCGATCGCGACTTCACCGCTCCCGTGAGGCAGGGTGATCTCGAGCGTGCTCGGCGTGATCAGTACGTGCCAGGAGGGGTAGAGCCCGAGGTGTTTGTCCGCGCCCCGCTCCACTATGGCTTCGACCTGCCTGGTGCCTGCCGGGGTGTCGAGACTGATGTCGACCGCTGCCATGGTCTGGTTGGGGTCGAGGAAGTTGGTGGCGCTGATGTTGAAGCTCGAGTAGTCAGGGCGCCAGGCTGAGAGCGCGGAGCGCAGCGAGGCCTCATCGAGGAATGAGACTTTGGCGGCCCCGGCCGGAACCGAGACCTGGATCGCGCTCCAGGCGGCGCTTGTGTCACCGGATCTCAGCGCGCCGAGGTACTGGCTGACTGCTCCGGCAGGCGTGTACTGCTGGGCGAGCAGCGCGTTGGCCACCAGTGCGACAGCCGCGATGACGAGGATGAGAAGCACAGCCACCTGATGATGCCGGCGTCGCCAGAGTCGCACTGAGTTAGGCCGCGCCACGCTTCGAGGCCGAATGCTGGTGTCTTCCATGGTGGTCACTCCTTATTGATGGAATGGCGGGTGATGAACTGGGCCAGACCGATGCGGGTCTCGAGGACCCAGGCGCGGAGCTCGTTTGCCGCTTGCATCGCCGAACCCCGGCTCTGCTGAGCGGAGCGGGCGAGGTCGTCGAGCTCAGGCAGGAAACGACCGCCTGAGGTGGCATCCAGCAGGTTCTGTACGTCGGCGTGGAATGAAGGATCTAATGCGCTCTCGGGTCGCGCCACGCGCTCGGCTGCATGGCGCAGCTGGAGCAGGTCGCAA
>JBOHUP010000343.1:0-12117 GCA_050734615.1 Candidatus Dormibacteraceae bacterium
GGTTTCTGCAAGAGAGCCGCTGCCGTGCCTCGTCACGCAGCCGCGCCCGCAGACATTCCAGTTCCCAGCCACGCGGCATGGTGCGACGCCATCAGCGTTGGTCGTCGGCGTTTCTTGTGCCGTGAGGACGGATCGACGCACGATCCCGACGTCGTTCGTCGGCGCTTCAGTCGTCGCGTCGGCCCCGATCGCCACGCTGCCGAAGATCGGACTTCATGGGCTGCGGCACAGTCACGCGACCCTGCTGCTGGAAGACGGCGCCGATGCGAAGACCGTGAACGAGCGCCTAGGCCACGACTCGGTTGGAACCACGCTTGAGCTTTACGCGCACGTCACACCGAAGATGCGGGCGAACGCAGCCGCGCGCTTCGGCGCCCTCTTGGGTCGTGCCCAGGGAATCCGTGAGCATTTCGTGAGCATTTCCGGGGGGGCGGTTCTATCTCGGTAGCCGAAAGCACGGATTCGTATTCGAGTTTTGGTGCCCCCGGAGGGAATCGAACCCCCGACCTTGACGTTAGGACCGTCCTGCTCTATCCCCTGAGCTACGGGGGCGACATCTTGGAAGTGTATTCAGCAGGCCCTCCCCGCCGCGGCCGGATGCGATACCAAATGCCCTTCTGCTCGTTGTATTCAGGTAGATCCCGCGATCAACCTCACAGACAATTCCAAGGATGCTCTGAGCCAAGGTTCAGAGCCGACACACACAATGCAAACCATGACGAGCGACGCCAGACAAGCCAGAGTGCGCGCGCGCGATGCCGCGATGCATACTCTGAACCGCTGGACCGCGGGAGTCGCGATCGGAGCATCCGCCGGCGTCGGGGTGCTGGCCGTCGTCAGCGCGTCGACGATTCCCGGGGTCGCTTCGACTCAGAGCTCGAGCAATTCAAGCTCGACCTCTTCTATCTCATCGAGTTCGTCGAGCTCGATCGCCTCTCCATTTCGAACCTCGAGCGGCGTGGCCTCGTCATCCAGCACAGGGATGGCCGTCTCGGGCGGATCGCACTAGGCTTTCGTGCCGGAAACATTTCTGTGGTACGTCACCCGTGCCGCGGGCGCCGTCTCCCTCGTCCTGCTGAGCGCAGTCGTCATCCTCGGCTTGCTTTCGACGATGCGGGTGCAGGCGACAAGCTGGCCTCGCTTCCTCACCACCGGTCTTCATCGCAACGTCGCACTGACCGCGGTGATGTTCCTCGTGCTCCACATCGTCACAGCGGTCGTCGACCCCTTTACTCACCTGGGCTGGGCCGCCGCGGTGATTCCTTTCTCCTCGTACTACAGAACCTTCTGGCTTGGCCTGGGCGTCATCGCGTTCGAGCTGTTGCTGGCGATCGTGCTCACCAGCCTGGTCCGCGGGTTTATCGGTCACGGAGCCTGGCGCGCCGTCCACTGGCTCGCTTATGGCTCATGGCCGATCGCGGTCGTCCACGGGTTGGGCACCGGGACGGACCAATGGGCCACGTGGTTCATGGTGCTCACCGCGTCTTGCGTGAGCACCGTCCTGATCGTGGCGGGGTGGCGTTGGCTGGCCGGACCGTTCGACCCGCTGCACGCGCCTCGGATGGTGTTTCGCGGCTCGGTCGAAAAGCGTGAGCTGCCATGAGCGGGTTGCGGCTGCTCGACGGCCGTGCGCTCAACGCCGGCCCCGAGAGCCTCGCTGAGCAATCGACCCGCATCGGGCTGCTACCACAACCCGGGCGCGACCTGATCCAGCCCGTCGAGCGCAGCGGTCTCATCGGTCGCGGAGGCGCGGGATTTCCCACCGGCGCGAAATTGCGTGCGGCCGCGGCGCGACATCCAGAGCTGCTGGTGGTCAACGGCGCCGAGGGCGAACCGCACAGCAAGAAGGACCGCCTGCTGATGTCGACGCGGCCGCATCTCGTGCTCGACGGCGCCCTGCTGACGGCGCGCGCGGTGCGCGCCAGGGTAATCGTGCTCTACATCGGAGAGCACCACACTGCCGCCAGGGCTGCGATGGACCGCGCGCTCGCCGAGCGGTCGCCGGCGGAACGGAAGTTTTTCCGCACGGCGACGGCGCCGGCCCGCTATGTCGCCGGCGACTCCAACGCCGCGGTCAACCTCGTCACCTCGGGCTCCGCGCTGCCCACCAACACGCCCGCCGCGCCCGCGCTCGTGCAGAACGTCGAGACGCTCGCCCACATCGCCCTGATCGCGCGATCCGGCCAGTCGACCGGCACCGTGCTGGTCACGATGGCAGGCGCGGTGACCCACTCCGGCGTCCTCGAGGTGGAGACCCGCAGCACGATCGGTGATGCCATCGCGCGCGCGGGCGGGGCGCCCGAGCCCGCGCGCGCCGTGCTCCTCGGCGGTTATTTTGGTGCCTGGCTGCCGATTGAGCAGGCACAGGAACTGGCGGTGGATCCGGCAGCCTTGCGCGCTGTTGGGCTGTCCCTCGGCTGCGGCGTGATAGGGGTGCTGCCGAGGTCTCACTGCCCCGTGTGCGAAACGGCCGGCATCATGCACTACCTGGCCGGCGAAAGCTCGGCACAGTGCGGTCCCTGCTTCTTCGGGCTGCGCGCTCTTGCCGACGCATGCGGTCGGATTGCCGAAGTGGGCACGAATGCTGAAGACCTGCGACGACTGCAGCGTTGGACGGTCGAAGTACCAGGTCGGGGTGCGTGCAAGCATCCTGATGGGGCGGTCATGTTCCTGCAATCCGCGCTCGCGACGTTCGCGCCAGAGTTCGCCGCGCATCCGGCTCACCGAACCAGGGGGACCGCGTGAGCAGCGACCTCGAGCTCACGGTGGACCGAATCAAGTGCGACGGCCGCGGCCTGTGCGCCGAGCTGCTGCCCGAGCGGATCCGGCTGGATGACTGGGGCTATCCGATCATCTCGCCAGGGCCCATCCCGCGGCAGCTGATGGCGCTTGCCGAGCGGGCAGTCGAGGATTGCCCCGTGCTGGCCCTGATGTTGCGCAAGGTGGAGCGCGACGAGCGCGCGGTTCGATGACCACCAGCGTGCTGGGCATCGTCGATGGGAGAGCGCTTGGTGGTTTGATGCGGGTCGTCGTGACCAAGCCAGCGGGCCTGGCCGCGGCGAAAGCGGCAGTCGACTGCGTAGTCGCCGAAATAGACGCTGCGGCAAGTCGCTTCCGTGAAGACAGCGAGCTGACCCGCCTCAACTCGAATCCCGAGCACGATGTCACCGTCAGCCCGCTGCTGGCGCAGGCGATCGAGGCGGCTCTTCGCGGCGCGCGGCTCACGGGTGGTGCGGTCGATCCGACGGTGGGTTCAGCGGTCAGGCTGGCGGGCTACGACGACGACTTCGCGAAGGTCACGGCCGACGGCTCCCATCTGCGGCTGGTGGCGAGCCGGATTCCGGGTTGGGAGGCCGTCCGGTTCAGCGCCCCAATGCGGACCGTGCGCATCCCAAAGGGCGTCGAGATCGACCTTGGCGCCACGGCCAAAGCCCTCGCCTCCGACCTCGCGGCGCAGGCGGCGAGCCGGGCCATCGGCGGTGCGGGCGTCCTGGTGAGCCTGGGCGGCGACATTGCGGTCGCCGGCGAAGCGCCGGCCGGCGGCTGGTCCATCCAGGCCGGCGAGGACAGCGCGGCGCCGATCCAGGAGGGCGAGGAGACCGTGACGATCGCCTCCGGGGGCGTGGCCACGTCCAGTACCACGGTCCGCCGCTGGACGCGGGGCGGCATCGTCCTCCATCACATAATCGACCCGGCCACCGGCCTGCCCGCCAAGGGCTGCTGGCGGACGGCGACGGTCGCGGCCGGGACGTGCGTCGATGCCAACATCGCCTCGACCGCCGCGATCGTCATGGGCACGGCGGCCCTGGCCTGGCTCGAAGCCAACCGCCTGGCGGCCCGACTCGTGGATCTGGAAGGCGGCGTCCGGCGCCTGGCCGGCTGGCCCGAACCAGGTGATTCAGAGTCCCTCCTTACCATTTTCTGAGCAAATTCACAGGAAACTCGATCAGGATTCTGGAGGTGAACAAGGACGGCGCCCGAGTCCTCGTCGTCGACGACGAGCCGAACATCACCGAGCTCGTCGCCATGGCGCTTCGATACGAAGGATTCAACGTCAAGACCGCCGCCACCGGCCGGGGCGCCCTGAGCGCGGTCACGCAGTTCGACCCTGCGCTCGTGATCCTGGACGTGATGCTGCCCGACATCGACGGGATGGAGGTGCTGCGGCGCCTCAACACAGCAGGCGCCAAGGTGCCGATCATCTTCCTCACCGCCAAGGACGCGACCGAGGACAAGGTCCACGGCCTGACCATCGGCGGCGACGACTATGTGACCAAGCCGTTCAGCGTCGAGGAGCTGATGGCACGGGTGCGCGTCGTGCTGCGCAGGCACGGCGGCTCGGGCGCGGAGAACGGCAAGCTGATGCTCGCCGACCTGGAGCTCGACGATGAGGCGCACGAGGTCAGGCGTCACGGCCGTGTGGTCGAGCTGACCAACACCGAGTACCGCCTCCTCCGCTACCTGCTGGTCAACGCGGGGCGTGTGCTGACCCGCAGCCAGATCCTCGACCACGTGTGGCATTACGACTTCGGCGGAGACGCCAGCGTGCTCGAGACATATGTGAGCTACCTGCGCCGAAAGGTCGATAAATTCGAACCGCCCTTGATCCAGACCGTTCGCGGCGTGGGATACGTCCTCAGAACCCCGAGAAAATGACCCTGTCGCTGCGCGGGCGTCTGCTGATCGGAGTCATCTCATTGGTGGTCGTTGGACTGGTGATCTCGGACATCGCGACCTACACGCTGCTGCAGAAATCTCTGTTCGACCGCATCGATCAACAACTCACTGCGCGATCGTCGATCGAGACGGCGTTCACCGTGCTGAGCACTCCTGATTGCCAGGTCCGTGGACCGAGCAACGTGGCGAGCTTTCCCGCAGGCAGCATCGCCGAGCTCGTGAGCGGCGATGGAACCGTGACGAGGGCGTGCGTCACGCCGGGCTTTGGCAGCTCGACCTCGGCGACTCCGGTCCTGCCCAAATCATTCACCACTGTCACGACCGACACTGCCGTCTCACCATTCACCGTCGACGGCACCGGAGGCGTGAACCGTTACCGGATGTCGTACTGGCGTGAGGATTCGCTTGGGGGGCGGGTCGTAGTGTTCGCCATCCCGCTCACCGAACCGGAGGCCACGCTGAGCGAGCTTCTCGTGCTCGAGGCCCTTATCGCCGTCGCCGTCGTGGCCGGGACCGCGCTCCTCGCCTGGCTCATCATCCAGATCGGCCTGCGGCCCCTGCAGCGGATGGGCGTGGTCGCCGACGCCATCGCGGCCGGCGACCTCAGCCGCCGCATCCAGCCGGCGACACCGAGGACCGAGATCGGACGTCTGGGGCTGGCGCTCAACAGCATGCTGTCGCAGATCGAGGCGGCGTTCGAGCAGCGCAAGGCGTCTGAGAATCGACTGCGCCGGTTCATCGCCGACGCCTCGCACGAGCTGCGGACGCCGCTGACCTCAGTCCGCGGTTACTCCGAGATGCTGCGCCGCGGCGCCTCCGATTCGCCCGACGATTCGGAGCTGGCGCGCCGGCGGATCGAGGAGGAAGCGGTCCGCATGTCGACGTTGGTGGACGACATGCTGCTCATCGCCAGACTCGACCAGGGGCGGCCACTGGAGACCCAACCCGTCGACCTGCAGACCATCGCTCAGGACGCTGCCGCCGACGCGCGAGTCGTCGCGCCGCAGCGGGAAATCCACCTTGACGCCGCGGCTCCGGTGGTGGTCACGGGTGACGACACCCGCCTACGCCAGGTGCTCGGAAACCTGGTGCGCAACGCGATCGTGCACACGCCCACGAAGAGCCCGATCGAGATCGCTGTCAGGACGGACAACGGGACTGCCCGTGTCACCGTCGCCGACCACGGACCGGGCCTGGGCCGAGAGCAGATCGACCGGATCTTCGAGCCGTTCTACCGAGCCGACCCGAGCCGCAGCCGCGACAGTGGTGGAGCCGGCCTTGGCCTGTCGATCGTCAGCGCGGTCGTCGCCGCCCACGGCGGTCACGTCAAGGTGCAGCAGACCAGCGGCGGCGGAGCGACCTTTGAGGTCGAGCTGCCGCTGGCCCCCTCCGCGAACTAAAACCGCATCCCGGCGGGGCCGGGGTTCCGCTTGTTTCCAATCCGCGACTTCGTGTGCTGTAATGGCGGACGCGCCGCGGTGGCATGCTCCGGCTGGCCCGCTGCCGGCTCCGAAGAAGGTTGGGTTGCGACCCCGTGTAGGAGGATGGCTATGTTGCTCTCTCGCGCTCGGGCTGCTCTTCTTGCCGCAGCAGTCGCGGTGTCTGCGATGCTCCTCGTGTCAGGGGGCTCGCCTGCGGCCGCCGCCGATCGCCCGTACCTGGCTCTCGGCGACAGCGTGGTGTTCGGCTACATCACCCAGGACGCTCCCGCATACGTCAACGCGAACAACTTCATCGGCTATCCCTCTTACGTTGGTCAAATGCTCGACCTCGCCCCGACGAACGCCTCGTGCCCGGGCGAGGCATCAGGGGGTTTCCAGGACCCCACCGGCAACGACAACGGATGCCGGACCAACTATCGGGCCCACGGGTTCCCGCTCCACGTCAACTACAGCGGGACACAGCTGGCTTTTGCCACCAGCTTCCTGAAGAGTCATCCGAAGACCAAGCTGGTCACGCTCGGCCTCGGCGCCAATGACTTTTTCCTCCTGCAGGGCTGCACGACGCCGCAGTGCCTGCCCGACGGATTGGCCGTGATGAGCGCGAACATCGGCGCGATCCTGAAAGCCATCCGGGGCACGGGCTACAGGGGCGTGCTGGAGGTCGTCAATTACTACTCGCTCGACTATGCGGATCCAATGCAGGTGGCCGGCACCGAGGGGCTCAATCACTTCGTGACGGCGAGCGCCAAGGCCAACGGCGCCGTGGTGGCTGACGCTTTCACCGCGTTCCAGACGGCGGCCGCCTCGCACGGCATGCACACCTGCGGCGCGGGCCTCCTCAACGGCTCACCGTCCTCCGACACTATGTGCGACGTCCATCCGAGCCAGACGGGACAGCAGATCCTCGCCGAGGCGGTCGACGCGGCATACGTCGCGGCGGGCGGCCACTGAGCGCCGTGCGCGCTATCCGATAGGGCGGAACGCCAGCAGGTCGCCGGCATAATCACCGGCGACCACCAGGCTGCCGGCCACGGCGGGCGAGCTGCGCACGGCGGAATGCGTGTCGTAGCTCCACACCTCGCGGCCGTCCGCTGTCGACAGGGCCACGATCGAGCCGGCGCCAAGGTCGCCGAACACCGCGCCGGTTCCGAACACGATCACCCCATCGCCAAGCGCGGGCGACGAGTAGACCGGAAGGTCGGTTTGGTGGTTCCATGTGACGCTGCCTGCGGTGGTGAGCGCGAACAAGCCGGTCGGCGGGCTTGCCGAGGGCACGTACAGGACCTTGCCGTCATAGGCGCTGGTTGCGATGAGGCCGTGGACCGCGCTGCCGGTGACCAGGTCCTTCGACCAGATGACCGTGCCCGTCCTAGCGTCGAGCACCGCAAACGTTCCACGGTTTGAGCCGACCGCCACGACCTCGCGGCCGGCATGGGCAAGGATGACGGGGCTCGCGCCCACGTCCAGATCGAGACCCCCATCCGCATAAAGGCTGCGGTCCCACAGCACGTGTCCCGTCGCGGCGTCGAATGCGAGAACCCCGTCGTCCGGGTTGCCCACACCGACGTATGCGACGCCGCTGCTGTCGATCGAGGGCGTGGACCAGATCCCATCTCCGTCCTGACAGGCGGGCCTGACACAGACGGACCACCGCTCGCGTCCCGTCCTGGAATCGAGCCCAAAAAGGCGACCCGGCACGAACGGCGAATCGCCATAGGCTGACGAAACCGCGATGACGAGCAGATCCCGATAGGCAGTGGGAGACGACCAGATCGCCGCATTGGCGGCCGGTACCTTCCAGTCCCAGATCGGACCGCCCCGAGCGAGATCGAAGGCGCGCACGTGGCCGGCGAGCGTCGCAATGTAGACGCGGCCGCCGGCGATGGCCGGCGAGCCCGAGATCTCGCCCAGGCCGTCCTGCCTCCAAACCAGCGTTCCGGTCGACTCGTCGAAGGCGGCGAGCCGGCCACCCATGCTGCCGGCTATCACCAGTCCGCCGGCGATGGCGGGCGATCCGTCGACTGCCCCGACGAGATTGGCGCGCCACGCCAGTGCGAGCTTGCCGGCCTGGACCCTTCCCAGAGTTGCCCCCGCCGGGTGGCCGTCGCGGGCGAGGTCGCCCCGGTACATCGGCCAGGGCTGGTTCAGCTCGGGTGATGGAAGCGGCAGGGCCTGGGTGGGTCCCAGCGAGCAGCAGGTCAGAACGAGGAGGGCCAAACCTACAGCAGCCCTCTTGGCAAATTCCAAGTGTCCTCCCAGCGCACGCTCAGGCGGCCAAGTCACAGTGGTCGCAGAGCCTGAAGCCACCTCAGGCCTTTGCCTAGCGTAGGGGGCGCCTCCCTAGCGCCCCCTACACCCCACTCGCCGGTGCCTGCGCCGGGGCCAGGCCACGCGAGTCACCAGCCCCGATCCGACGATGCAGCCAGGACAGCGGGCGCGGCGCCCACCAGTTGGCGCGGCCAAGAAGGCGCATCACCGCGGGCACGATGAGGATTCGGACGAGCGTCGCGTCGATGGCGATGGCGATCGCCAACCCGATGCCGATCGCCTTGATGATCACGACGTCCGCCAGTCCGAACGCGATGAACACCGCGACCATGATCGCCGCGGCCCCGGTGATCAGCCGGCCGCTTTTCTCCAGGCCCATCGCGACCGCAGCTTGGTTGTCGCCCGAGCGTCTGTACTCCTCCTGGATGCGGCTGATCAACAGCACCTCGTAGTCCATCGACATCCCGAAGACGATGCTGAACAGGATCACCGGGACGCTTGGATCGATTGACTGCGGGCTGAATCCGAGCAGCTGGCTGAAATGTCCCTCCTGAAAGATGAACACCATCGCGCCGAAGGACGCCGAGATCGAAAGGAGATTGGTGATCACCGCCTTCAAGGGGAGGATCACTGATCCCGTAAGCATGAACAGGACGATGTACGTCACCAGGATCACCGAGCCGACCGCGATCGGCGTGCGCTGCAGGATGAAGTGGACGTCGTCGAGGTCGAACGCCGTCTCGCCGGTGGCCAGCACCTGGCCGCCGGTCACGTGCTCAGCGCGCACGGCGTTGACGATGGCGCGCGCCTCATCGCTCGTGAACTCCTTGCCCGTGAGCAGGTTGAGAAGCACGATGTGAGGGCCGGCGCCGACCGCGAGCGCCTGCTGCATGCTCGGGGGGAGGGCTGACGCCGGCTTGCTGTAGAGGTTTACGTAATCCTCTCGGGTCAGCGTCGAGGGGAGGTCCACGATGCTCTGCACGCGCAGCACGTTGGGGACTGCGGCCAGGCGGCGGCTGAGGTCGTAGATGTCGCCGATGTGGTTCCCGGTGAGGGCCGCCGAGCCGGGGTAGTAGACCACGGCCTGGATCGATGTCTGATCCTGCCCCGGGAAATCTTTGATCAAGGTGTCGTAGCCCTGGCGGGACTGGTTCGATGGAGGCAGCTGGTCGACGCTTCCGGAGGCGATTCGGAGCTGCAGGAACGGCGTGCCTGCCAGCAGGAGGACGGCCACGGCCGGGATGAGCACAAGCACAGGACGTCGCATCACCCAGATCGCCAGCGTGTGCCAAGCCCCGGTGCCCGCGGCGCGGCGGCGGAGGAACGGCAGCCTGAGCCGATCGACCCTTTCGCCGAGCACGGACAGCAGAGCCGGCAGGAACGTCAGGCCATAGAAAACCGCGATCCCGACGACGATGGCGCCCGCGGCACCCATCGACGCCAGGAAGGTGCCCTGATAGAAGAGCATCGCCGACAAACCGATCGCGACAGTGATGCCGGAGAACGTGATGGCGCGGCCCGCCGTGGACATGGCGACCCCGATGGCATCCTCACGACTCCTTCCGGCCGCGAGCTCATCCCTGAACCGGTTGACGATGAACAGCGAATAGTCGATTGCGATGCCTAGACCGATCAGGGTCACGATGTTGATGGCGTACTGCGACACGTCGGTGAAGTGGGCCAGGAAAAGCGTGCCGCCAACCCCGCCGACGATCGCCAGCACTCCAACTCCGAGAGGCAGCAGCGCGGCGACCACGGATGCAAAGATCAGAACCAGCAGCAGCAGCGTGACGGGCAAGGCGACGAACTCAGCGCGCTGCAGGTCCTGCTCGAGGGTGGTGTTGAAAGCCTCGTTGATCGGCACGCTGCCGGTCGCGACGACACTCAGCGGCGCCGGGTGCACCTCGGCGACCAGCTGCTGGAAGTATTTCTGGGACTTGAGCGAGCCGTCCTTGATCTCGACGATGACCAGGGCCTTATGGCCGTCTCGTGAGATGAGCCCGGCCTGCTCGGTGGCGGGAACGTTGTACGGGGTTCGCAGCGCGGTCACTCGAGGGTCGCTCGAGAGGCCCGTGACGGAGCTCTCCAACGCGGACTGGTACGCGGAGTCCGTGACACTCAGGCTGGAGCTGCTGTACAGCAGCGTCATGCTCGAGCCGGCCGCCCCCTGCTGGGCCTGGATCTGGTCGGTGATGAGCTTGGCCGCCTGCCCGGCCGGCAAGTCCGCCCCGAATCCGCCGTTGCCGGACAGCGGCGCGCCGCTCAAAAGGGCGGCGACCGAGAGTCCGAGCAGAGCCGCCGACAAGACAAGGGTCGCCCAGCGGAAGCGGTAAACCAAGCGGCCCCAGCGTGCAAACATTGGCAACCACCATACCTGCGGGAGTAACGCAGGCTTCCCTTACCCGGCCTTTAGGTCAGCTTCCATTGAATGCCGGCCAGGATTGGCTTCGACTCGGTCACGAAGGTTTGCAGGTTGTCCTGCCTGGTCACCAGCTGCACGACGTAGTAGATGCCGCCATCGGCGCTGGCTCCGGCGAAGAGCGAGGCTGCAGCCGGTATCGACTGCGCAGCCGAGGTCAACGTGAAGCAGAGCGTCCAGAAGATGCCGGAAGCGCCACTCAGCGCGCCGGTCGTGGTCTTGGTGTTCGGGCAGTCGGCGGTGTCGGGATATTTGCCTTTGAAATAGGCGTCGATCGCACCCTTGTTCTGCTGCGCGCTCGCCGACGGGTTCGACAGCCCGCCGGCCACGGTCAGCGCGCCGGTGTCGTCCGGGTCGACCAGAGTGATCGCCCCGCTGTCCTTGCTCGCGACGGACCAGCCGGTGGGCACCGGGACGGTAGCGCTCGTGTTGGACGCCGTCGGTCCCTGGATCGTCACAGGCGATCCGACCGGGCTGGGTGAGCCGGCGGGGCTTGGGCTCGAAAGCGCGGCGGCCAGCCCAGCGCCCGTCTGGTTGCTGTGGTTGCCGATGATCGCGATCGCGGTGCCGATTCCGGCCATGACCAGGACCAGGGCGACGACCGCGCTGATGATGAGCGTCAGCGGCGCGCGGTGCACCGGCTGCTGAACCGCACCCGGCGCGGGCACGTAGTAGGGGCTCTGGTACGTGGTTGAAGTCGGAGGCGGCGACGGATATGCCAATGCAGCGGAGGGTGGCCCGGGCGGCGCGGCCGGGTTGGCGCCCGGAGGAGGCGGCGGCGGCGGCGGTCCGGGTGGCGCGGCAAACCCAGCCGCCACCGCGGTCAGAGGCGTGCCGCAGGCCTGGCAGAACTGGTTGCCGTCCGGGTTCTGGGCGCCGCAGCGCGCACAGGTGAGCGCCATCTAACGCGCACGCGGCGCCGCGGCCGGCGCGTCCTTGCGCGGGCGCCGCCCACGCTTGGTGGCGGTCGGGGCGGCGGTCAGCGCCATCCCGCAGTTGGGACAGAAGCCCGAGGCCACGATGTGCACATGACAATTGGCGCAGATGGTCTCCGCGTATCCCATGTGCGCGGCCTCCTCGAGCAGCGCGTGGTGGAGCAGGAAGCGGATGTAGATCAGCAGCGTGCCGACCACGACAGCCTGCCAGATCAGGATGAACAGGGCGTTGACCACCGCGTCCTTCATCAGCTGCGTGCCCAGCGAGAAGGCCACATGCGCGATCACCGCCATCGCGACCCCACCGATCTCGCGACCGGCCAGCCGGCCTCGCCGGTACCGCCAGATCGTGGCCACGATCATCCCGGTGGCGCTG
>JBOHUP010000344.1:0-1638 GCA_050734615.1 Candidatus Dormibacteraceae bacterium
CGGCTATCCACGCCGCCCCCGGCGTTTTCGCGACGCAAGCCTCTCTAGAAAAAGGAAAAGCGGCGCGGGGCTCGAACCACGACCACGACGTCAGGCTGACCGTCCGAGAGTTCGACCTGCTCTCTTATCTGCTCGCCCATCCCGGGCGCGTCCACACGCGCGACACGCTCCTGGAGAACGTTTGGGGTCACGAATTCTCGGGTGACCGCAAGACGGTGGACGTGCATATCCGCTGGCTGCGCGAGAAGTTCGCCGGCGTGGCACCGTTCGAGATCGTAACCGTGCGCGGCATCGGCTACCGCCTCGACCGGCAGGCCGGCGACGGCGCCGCATAGGCCCGATGGCAGCAGCAGTCGAGACCAAACGCACGGTCGCCGTTGCGCACAGGCCGTTCGACCAGTTCCGGATCGTGATCGGCTTTGTCGCCTCGCTGGTGCCGGCTTTGCTCGTGCTGCTCACGCTCACGCTGCTCCAGCAGGCGATTCCGGCGATCAAACAGTTTGGCCTGCAATTCCTTGTCGCGACCGACTGGAACCCCGTGACAGACAGCTTCGGCGCGCTCCCGGCGATCTTTGGCACTGTGGCTACTTCGTTCATGGCGCTTGCCATCGCCCTACCGGTCGGCGTCGCGGTCGCCGTGGTCCTCGCCGAGCCCGGTCAAACCCGCATCCGGGGACTCCTTTGGACGGGCATCGAGCTGCTCGCGGCGATCCCGAGCGTGGTCTACGGAATCTGGGCGCTCTATGCGCTCGCGCCCTGGACGTATGAGCACATTGAGGTGCCGGTTTCCACACACGCGGCGGGCATCGGGTGGCTCGGCGACCCGGCGGTGCGCGGACTATTCACCGCCGCGCTTGTCCTCGCCGTGATGATCCTGCCCACGCTGACGGCCATCTCGCGCGACGTGATCCGCGCGGTGCCTCGCGGGCTAAAAGAGAACGCCATTGCCCTCGGGACGACGTGGTGGGAGACGACCTGGCGCGTCATGCTTCCCTCCGCGCGCGCCGGCATCTTCGGCGCCACGATCCTCGCGCTGGGCCGCGCGCTGGGCGAGACCATCGCCGTAACGATGGTGATCGGCAACGCCTACGTCATCCCCCACTCGATCTTCCAGCCCGGATACACGCTCGCGAGCGTGATCGCGAACGAATTCACCGAAGCGACCGGTCCCGTCTATCCCGCGGCCCTGGTCGAGCTTGGCCTGGTGCTGATCCTGGTGACGCTGGCGGTGAACATGTTCGCCCTGGTCCTCGTCCGTTCGACGTCGCGCGAGACCAGCCTGGCCGCGTGAACCGCACCGACCGGCGCCGCCACGCCAGCTCGGCCTGGCTCGGGCTCATGTACCTGCTGACCGTGCTTGCGCTGATACCGCTGGCGGCAGTGCTCTGGTTCACCGCCGCCAAGGGCCTGCCGTCTGTGATTCACCCTCAGTTCTTCTTCAACTCCGAGCTCCCACCCTGCGAACCGAGGTGCCCGGCGATCTCCAACGCCGGCGTGGAGCACGCAATCGCCGGCACCGCGATCATGGTCGGCCTCGCATCGCTGATGGCCGTCCCGATCGGCATCCTCTGCGGCGTCTTCCTCGCCGAATACACGGGTCGCGACCGGGTTGAGAGACGAGCAGGGCTCGTCCATGAG
>JBOHUP010000345.1:0-13292 GCA_050734615.1 Candidatus Dormibacteraceae bacterium
GCTGAAGGGACGGCCCTACCTGGTGGCGGTCAACAAGCTCGACCTCGAACCGACCCGGCGGCTCATGGCGCGGACGCGCCGCTCCAAGGGGTTGCGGCGGACTCACGCCGATGCGCCAGCCGGTTCCTCCGAGCCTGCGGGGTTCCAAGACATCCTGTTCATCTCTGCTCTCACGGGCGAGGGCTTGACCGAGCTGATGAAGGCCGTGGTCGCCAGGCTCGCCACCGCCCCAGAGCCCCGGCTGGCAGCCAAACCGAGGGCGGTCAGGCTGCCTGTCAGGCTTCGCCCCGACCTCGTTGTGCTGCGCGAGCCATGGGGTTTCGCGGTGCGTGGCGAGCGCGTGGAGCGGCTGGTCGAACGCACCGACCTGGAATCCGAGGGCGCGCTGGCGCGCTTCCAGTCTGAACTGGACCGCATCGGCGTCAACACCGCTCTCGAATCCGAAGGCATTGAGGCGGGTGACACGGTACGCATCTCCGGCATCGAGTTCGAGTATCAACCTTGAGGGTGGGCGTGCTCGGTGGGACGTTTGACCCCATACACCTCGGCCATCTCGCGGCGGCGCAGGTGGCGATGGACTGCGCGAAACTGGCCAGGGTCCTCATCATGCCAAGCGCGCGCCCGCCGCATCGTCCCGGAGCGCTCGCCTCGGCGGAGCAGCGACTGGAGATGTGCCGGCTCGCGGTCGAGGGCGAACAGAGCATGGAAGTATCCGATGTCGAGGTCCGGCGTGGCGGTCAGTCGTATACGGTCGACACCCTGGTCGAGCTGAAGCGCCGCGCCCCGGAGGACGAGCTGTTCCTCGTCCTGGGCTGGGATGCCGCAGCGCTGTTCGGCACCTGGCGTCAACCGGAGAAGGTGCGCGAGCTGGCTTCTGTGGTCGTCATCAGCCGGCCCGGCACTGGGGCCCCCGACAAAGGCGAGCTGACGCGCGCCGGGCTGGATGCCGACCGGGTCGTGCTGTGCCTGCGTCCGACGCCCGACATTTCGGGCAGCGAGCTGAGGCGCGCGCTCGCGGCGGGCGAGCCGGTCGCCGGCAAGGTGCCGCCCGCGGTGGAGCGGTACATCGCCTCCCATTCGCTCTACAGGGATAATCGGGAGAGTTGAGAGTCACCCGCCCCAAGGGACCCACGCCGCTGCAGCTGGCGCGCTTGCTGCGAGTCGCGGCGGTCGACAAGAAAGCTTGGGACCCGGTCGTCATCGACGTGCGCGAGCAGACTTCGATAGCCGATTACTTCGTGATCTGCGAAGGCGAGACGGACCGCCAGGTGCGTGGGATCGCCGATGGTATGGTCGAGGCTGCCAAGGCGAAGGATCGCAGGCCACTCGCCGTTGACGGGTACGACGACGCCACCTGGATCCTGCTGGACTTCGATTCGGTCCTCGCGCACGTCTTCCTGCCCGGCGAGCGCTCGTACTACGACCTCGAAAGCCTGTGGGCGCCGGCGGCCAAGCGGCGAGGGAAGGCGGCGAGCGCATGAAAGAGAGTCGAGTGGAGCTTGGGGGCCGCATCAATGCCAACCCGCCCCCTCCGCGCTGTCAGATCAGCAGCGCGTACCTGTCGTAGACCTCTCTCAGGTCGCCGGGAGGCTCGACGCGGTGCTTTTTCATCACCTCGAACAGGCTGAGGATGTGGCGCACGCCCGCCAGGGTGACCCCTTTCTCGCGGGTCAGATGCTGGATCACCTGCACCTTGTTGATGTCGCGCTGCGAGTATCGCCTCCGGTTGGTGCTGGTGCGGTGCGGCTCGATCAGGTTCGCGTCCTCGTACAGCATCAACGTTCGCGGATGGGTCTCGAGGATCTCGGCGGCAACGCTGATGGTGTAAAGAGGCTTGTCCAGGTCGCTGAATGAAGGATGTGGGCCACGAGGGCCCATACGGTGGTTCGACACGCTAATGGATCGTCTTCAGGATCTGGATGATGGCGGGCCCGAGCAGGACGATCCACAGGACAGGAAATATGCAGCCCACCATCGGGAACACCATTCGCGAGGACGCCTGTGCGGCCCGCTCCTGGGCGGTCTGCCGCTGGCGCCGCCTCATCTCGGTCGCCTGGACACGAAGCAGGCGGGCGATCGGCACGCCCATCTGGTCGGACTGGACGATCGATTCCACGAGGTGATGCAGGTCGGCGACTCCGGTCGCGTCCGCCATGTGCTCCAGCGCCGCCATGCGCGGCCGGCCCAGACGGATCTCGCGCAGCACCTTGCCGATCTCATCGCCCAGCGCGTTGTGGAACCGCTCGGTGATGCTGAGCAGGCCCTCGTCGAGGCTCATCCCGGACTCGACGACGAGGGTGAGCAGGTCGGTGGCTTCGGCCAGCGAGCGCTGGACCTGGCGGCGCCTCACGCCGATGCGCTGCTCGAGCCATAGGTTCGGGGCGAAATAGCCCACAGCGGCGAGGGTGGCGCCCCAGATCGGGGCCATGGCGATGACGGGAAGCGGACCTGGGAGCAGGAGTCCCGCGCCGAGGCCCACGATCGCCAGCAGCGCAGCGAGGCTGTACCGCACGGCCTGGAACCCGGCGGGGGTCAAGCTTGCCGGATCGCCGGCGCGACTCAGCTTCTGGCGCAGCTTGCCCGCGGTTCGAGGCGTCAGGCGTGTGGCGAACGGCTGCACTATTGACTCGAGCTGTTTGACGAGGCCTCTTCTAGGCGCCGGCGTCACGAATCCGCCGTTTCCGATTGCGGCTGACGCGCGAAGGCGGTCGATGGCGATGAAGTACGAGGCGACGATGACGCCGCAGATCACGCCCGCCGCAAGGGCGATCTGGAGCATCAGCTCTCGAGCGCCGTCATGCGCTGGATGATCACGTTGCCGATGAGAACGAGCATCGCCGCGATCACGAGCAGCACGTAACCGACAAAGGTGCTGGTCATCGGGGCGAAGTAGCCGGGCACGAACACGTAGAGGCCAAGAGCGAGCAGGATCGGAAGGCCCGTGATGATCGTCGCCGAAGCGCGCGACTGCGCGGTCAGCACGCTCATGTCGCGCTTGGTCTGCAGCCGGTCGCGGAGCGTGTCCGAGATCGTGTCCAGGACCTCCGCCAGGTTTCCGCCCACCCTGACGTGGAGCAGGATCGCGGTCACTATGAACTCCAGGTCAGGGCTGTTGATACGCAGAAGCAGAGCGCTGAGCGCATCCTCCACCGAGGTACCCAACGTGATCTCGGTCGTGACACGTTCGAACTCGGTCGACACCGGCGGTTGCGACTTGGCGGCCACGGTTTCCAGCGCGCGGTCGATTGCGTAGCCGGTCTTCAGCGAGTTGGAGAGCAGCTGCAGCATGCTGCCAAGCTGGTCGTTGAACAGGTTCTGGCGACGTCTCTGGAGGAAACCGATGATCAATGGCGGGGCAATGAATCCGATCAGACCCAGGATGATCGGTCCGAGCGAGATCCCGAACCGGAACAGGCCGGCGAGGGCGCCCAGGGCGACGGCGCCGATGCGGATGAGCAAGTACTCCGAGGGTGAGATGTTGAGGCCGGCGCGGGCGAGCTCCTCGGCCAGCGTGGGCTTGCCCTGGACACTCCTGCGCAGGCTCAGGTTGTCCGCCGCCGGCCTCAGCAGCCGCTCGACTAGCTCGCGGGGCGTGGCGCGGGCCGGGACGGGCTCGGCCGGCCGGCTGAGGTGCTCCTTGCGCACGCGGTCGAGGCTCCAGAAGAACACGGCGATGGCCGCCGACATGGGAACGGCGACGATGACGTTGGGCGGAAGGTTCACCTGCTGAATGGCCTAGAAGAGAGTCGGGTAGGTGGCCTGGATGAATTGCAGCGTGACGCCCTTAGCGGACGAAGCGGACGGACACGTAGGGTCGGGGCTCTGGGCGCCGGGCTGGAGGTAATCGTGATAAGACTCGAGCGCGTACTTCAGGGCGGCGTAGGTCAAAAACCATGTGATGACCTCGGCCTCGCACTCGGTGACCACCACGGTCAGGCTGCTTGCGCTGGTCGTCCCGCCGGCGGTGCTCGAAGCGGGTCCGACCTTGATCACGTGAAGGTTGGTGAAGATGGTCTTATCGGCCACCTTCGGCCCGGTGGACACCGTCGCGATGACCGAGATGTAGTCGTCAGGCTGGATGTAGTCGGCGACCCCTTGCTGCTCGCTGGTGGGGATGGTGATCGCGACGTAGCCGGATGGGATGGGGAGGTACTCGGACTGAGAGCCGAGTGCCTGGCTCGTCGTGGCGACGTCGTCGACCGTCACAGCCTGGCCGCTGACCATGCCCACCAGAGGTATCGTCCCGACCACGTCCTGGATGCGCGTGAAGTAGACCTTGGGGTAGTCATTGGGCACCGGGATCCGTTTGAGCGCCACAGAGCCGGCTTGGATCGGGATCCGTGGCTGCAGGTCCGCAGTCGTGACCACGACCGTCATCTGGGGACTGCTGCCCGCCTGCTGGGCGTTGAGAGCTACGAGTACGAAGGCGACGATCACGAGCAGAGCCAGCAGAATCCCCAGAATTGTGAACGGCCTTCGTGACGTAAGGCCGGTCAGATTCCGCACAGCCGACCCATCATAGGCAAGATATCCCGGTGTCGCGCCCCCCTTACCCCACACGTGAGCGCCGCAGAGCAAGCCAGTGCGGCCAGTCCATGGTCGAGTTCGCGCTCTCGTCCGTGGTGCTCTTGCTGCTCGTGGGCGGACTGGTGGACATAGGGCGGTCTGTCTTCACGGTCGAGTCACTTTCGAACGCTGCCCGAGAGGGCGCAAGGCACGGGGTCTGGTTCAACGCCGCGACCGTGACCAATCCCTACCTCGACGACACCTTGATCAAGAGTGAGGTGGATTCCGAGTTGGGTTCGATTGGATTGCCGGCATCGGTGCTCAAGAATCCAGGCACTACATGCCCGGCGACGGCAGACGGCAACGCGTACCACAACCCGCCTTACGTGAGCTCAGCCTACCCGACGACCGCCAACCAGACGTGGCTGTACATCTGCTACAACAACACATCCGGGCTGGACTTCTTCAGCTCGCCAGCCACCAACCAGGGCCAGCTCGACCTGAACGTGATCGTGCTGTACGAGTACGCTCCGCTGACCCCGATCATCACGACCCAATTCGGGCTGTTCCGTCTTGCCGCGAACCAGCACATGACGGTGCAGGGAGGCCTGTGAGGGGCCGTGGCCGGCAGCGTTCGCAGGCGCTGATCGAGTTCGCTCTGGTCTCGCCGGTGCTGTTGCTCCTTCTGTTCGGGATAATCGACATCGGTCGCGCCGTCTTCTACTACGACACGCTCAACCACGCGGCACGCGAGGGGGCACGCGCCGCGATACGCGCCTCCAACCAGCTGCCGGGAAACTCGGACGTGCTCGCCGCGGTCGCGTCGCAGCTCGTCGGCGCTCCGGTCACCGCGCCCTGTCCGCAAGGCCCGATCACGGGCGCGGTACCTCCCGCGAACTCCGCCTGGCTCTATGTGACCGAGCCCAACCCGCCGGCTACGATCGAGACCAACCCTCCGCCCAACGCGCCCGGGGGCGAGAACGCCGCCGCGGCGAGCGGGTCGTGCAGCGCGGTCAACCCCGCCGGCGGCAACGAGCAGCTTCAGATCACACTTCGGTTCAACCTGGTCCTCATCACCCCCGTGGTCGCGCAGGCGACGGCGAACCGGGTCGTGATCACGGCTGCGGCGATCTTCAGGACGGAGTACTGAGCTTTGCCGCGCCCTCACCGCGCTCATGGCGCCCTCGAAAAAGGCCAGGCGATAGTCCTGATCGCCGTCATGCTGGCAATGGTCGTCGGGATGGCGGCGCTCGCCATCGACGGATCCCGGGCATATGCGCTCCGGCGCGACCTGCAGGCGGCTCTCGACGCTGCGGTGCTGTCGGCGGCGGACAAGCTGCAGCAGACCGGCAGCTACAGCAGTGCCGAGCAGGCAGCAACCTCGATCTTCGGGGCCAACCTCCGTCTGTATAGCGCTCCCACGTGCTCACCGGGCTACGGCTCACCCCCCCTCACGTTGACGTGCACATACTCAGACGGGACGGCGCTGACGCAGGTGATCTCGGCCCTCGGCCCACAGGGCAGCCAGTTCCGCATGTCGGCCACTCGCGCCCTCCAACTGCAGTTCGGGAGGATCCTCACCAGCGGGACCAACCCGACCATCGCCGGCGTCTCCACCGGGGGCGTCAACAATCTCGTCTACACCCCGGCCCTCGGCGCGCTCTTTGGCAACGGATGCGGGGGAGCGGGCGGCAATGCGATCACGGCAAGCGGCTCCGGCACCTTGAGCGTCAATGGGGATGTGGTCGCCAACGGCACGATCTCGGTCGCCAGCGGCAGCGTTCGTGTCGTCGGTGACATCTATGCGCACTGCCAGGCTTCCGTCCCAGGCGCTGTGACAACGCTCTGCTACCCGAGCGGCGCGTCGACGCCGTGCGGCTCACCCGACGTGGCGGGCGCCACCCGGTCTGGGTTCCGCCTGAGCGATCCTGGATACCCGTCGCCTGCGGTCATCGGTGGAAGCCGGCCAGCGCCCTCCTCGAACGTGGTGCTGCCCGCCGGAACCTACCCCGCAAACCCGACCTTCAACAACCGCAACTGCTGGTTTTTGAGCGGCGGCGTGTACAACTGGCAGGCGGGCTTCAGCAACAGCGCCGGCTTCGTGAGCAACGAACTGAAGCCGCCGGACGAGGGGGTGCCCACGGGCAGCAACACTGTTCCCAGCACGTCGCTTGCGCCGCACCAGTTCTGGAATACCAACGGAGTCAACTGCGCGGGCTCGTTCCAGGTGAGCAGTGTCGAAGGACCCAACGCTCTCGACTCGGGCAACTGGGGAGTCGTGCTCACCTCGGTGCGAACTGAGAACTACGGTGGCACTAACTACAAGCGCGAGAGCGCGCCGTCCATGTGCCACTCCGTGCACGTGCACAACGGTGAAGTCCTTCAGGTCGAGGTCAGCAATGTGCCCGGTGCGCTCTTCTACAACCTGTACGCAAGCAACTTCGGCAGGGGGTGCAATGGTCCCCTGGGCTACCTCGGCAACATCTCGGTCTCGGGCACCGTTTCCAACAGCAATACCACTCCATGTCCCCAGTTCACAGACGCCGGGTGCAGTCTCGGCCATGAAACTGCCACCTTCGACAACCTGGCGGTGCCGGAGCTGTTCGCGCCCAATCCACTGAACTCGACGCCCGACACCTACGAGGCCTACCCACCAGACGCCCAGACGGCGCCGTTGAACGTCACGCTGCCCAACCTCAATCCGCCCACGGCGCCGGGCTCAGCCGGGGATCGTGCTAACGAGAACTCGTGC
Organism: Candidatus Dormibacteraceae bacterium; assembly: GCA_050734615.1. Classification (GTDB taxonomy): domain Bacteria; phylum Chloroflexota; class Dormibacteria; order Dormibacterales; family Dormibacteraceae; genus DASXBJ01. The sequence continues at coordinate 7,259 of JBOHUP010000345.1, forward strand.
GACACGCTGGGCGGGGCCTACTCCACTTGCCCCGCTGCGGTGACTCCGGGCGCGGTGGCGTTCGTCGTGCCGAGCGGAGGTTGCCTCTCGACGACCAACGCAGGCGACACCTACGTGTTCAGCGGATATCAGTACAACTGGATGAGCGTGTTCGAGCCGCCGGCCAACAGCTGCTCGGTCACAATGGGGGCCGCCGGTAACTCCGCGTTCGTGGGCTTGGTATATGCGCCTACAGCGGCGATCACCATCGCCTCGCCCTACACCTTTGAGGCGACGGGCTCCGGGGGAGTCATGGCCGGCACGATCACCTTCTCAGGGTCGATGCCCACGATCACATACAGCTCGGCTTACGGACCAGTTGCGCCCGCCAGCAGGCTGACCGGTTAACCGGGGCCGGGCTCTGCTCGCGCCGCGACGGGCTGTGCTTCGGCAGCAGCCTCGACCGGTGCCTCGGGTACCGCCTCATCGTCCCCCTGGGGCTCATTCCTGGCCTCGAGGCGCGCGAGCAGCCTGTGCGTGGCGGTCACGGCCTTGGTGTCGCCCAGCTCCTCGTAGCGCTGCACGGCGCCTCTCCAGGCCGCCCGTGCGTCGTCGATGCGTCCCAGCCCCCACAGAGCGTGCCCGCGCGCGCCCAGTGCGTCGGCTCGCTCGCGGGTCTGATCACCAGGCAGCAGAAGCAATGCGCGTTCGATCAACCGTTGGACCTCCTCGAAGGCGCCGACCGTCAGGGCGTTGCTGGCCGCCTGGGCGAGGAAGTGCGCGGTGCGGTTGGGATCGGCCGCGGTCCCCGACTGGTACAGGTGATAGCCGATCTCGTCGGCGTGTTGGGAAGCGGCCTTCCCGTAGACGCGCTCCAGCGTGTCCGCCACGGCCAGGTGGTATGCCTGCAGCCGCGGCAGCGGCATGGGGGCGAGGACGCGCTGCCTCACCAGGTCGTGCGCGAAGCGATATTTCTGGGCTCCGGTGCTCAGCAGGAAACGGCCGCGCGTGGCCTCTTCGAGCGCGTCCCGGAGCTCATGGCCTGAAAGCTCGCCAAACGCTTCGAGCAGGCCGATGTCAAAGTCGCGCCCGATCACTGCGGCCGCCACGAGCATCCGCTGCGCCGGCTCGCTGAGGCGCTCGATGCGACGCCCGATGAGACCGCGCACGCTCTGGGCGAGCTCGAGGTCCTCCTCGGTGAAACTGCTTGGCGTCCGGCCGCTGCCGCCGAGCATGCTCTCCGACTCGGCCATGTACAGGATCGAGTGCTCGACGAAGAGAGGATTGCCTTCGGTCGCGGCCTGGATCCCGATCAGCTGCACGGGGGTGAGCGGCGTCTCGGTCGCGCCGGCGGCGATCTTCGCGACGTCTTGGTCCGCGAGGCGACCCAGCGTGATGCGCTGGGCGCGTCGGCGGCGCAGCAGGCGTGACAGCACTGTGGTGAACGGCCGTGCCGAATCGAGCTCGGTATCCCAATAGGTGCCCAGGACGACGATGTGGCTACCGTTGACCCGCTCGGCCAGGTCGCGCAAAAGCAGCACGGTCGCGTCATCGGCGAACTGGAGGTCGTCGATGACGATCAGCATCGGCCTCGAGCTCTGCACGCCGGTGAGGAACTGGAAGATGGCCTTGAAGAGCCGTTCGCGCAGCTTGTCGGCAGGGATTTCGGTGGCCGCCGGCATGCTGCGGACCTTCTGTCGGAGATGGGGGACGAGATGGGCCAGCAGCGGGCCGTCGTGGCTGGCGGGCTCCTGCAGGATCTTGACGGTAGAGCTCGCGACCACAGATTCGAGGATCTCGCGAAACGGCGCGTAAGGGAGCCCGGCCTGCTCGGTGCAGCGTCCGCTGTGGACCAGCCATCCCTTCGCGGCGGCCTCGGTGGCGACTTCGGCAGCGAGGCGTGAGGCGCCGATGCCGGGGGGGCCGGTGAGGAAGATCATCCCGCCCGTCCCGGTGGCGGCCCGATCGAGGACGAGGCGGATGTCGAGCCGCTCCTGCTCACGGTCGACGAACCCGTCACCGGTGGGCAGCGCGTGGGCCGACTCTCGCCTCTCGCCGGCGGTGACCTGGTGCAGGCGCCAGCGATCCGGGAAGCCCTTCAGCTTGTAGCGGCCGCGGTACTCGAAGTTGATCTCCGAGACCGGCCCGACCAGCTGGCGAACCACCTCGGCGACGAGGATCTCTCCACCGCGCGCCTTGCCGGCCACACGCGCGGCGACGTTGACCGCAGCTCCGAAGATGTCGCCCGCCTCCTCGACGACCTCGCCGGTGTTGAGGCCGATGCGGATCTTGAGCTTGCGTTCCGGGTTCTGCTTGCTGTAGTCGGCGATCGCCTGCTGGATGTCCAGGGCGCATTCCACCGCGTGGCGCACCGAGCCGAAGCTGATCATGTAGCCGTCACCGAGGCCCTTGATCCGCCGCCCCGCATGGTCGGCGATCTTCTCGTCGATGACTGTCTCGTACGCCTTCATGATCTCGTGCGACTCAGTGAAGCCGCGCGTCGACAGAAGCCGGGTGGATTCTTCGACGTCGGTGAACATGATGGTCACTGTGCCTTCGGTCTGGCCGACGGCGAGGCTCCCGATGATGGTCTCCGGGGTCAGCGGCTTGGCCCCGCTGACCGGCTGCCCCAGCCCTTCGGCGACCTCACGAAGCAGCCCCTGCGCGGCTCGGAAGCCGGCCTCGCCCTGTGGATATCGGACCACCTGCAGCAAGCCGGCCTCGACCGCCTGCCTGAGCTCGCGGCCGCCTGACTCCTTGCTGATCTTGGTGTCGGCGGCGTAGTCGCTGCCCTTCAGCTCCGCGCCTTCGAAGGCCTCGGTGAGCGCGGGCGCCATGCGCAGGTTCAAGGTGTGCTTGGTCAGCACGCTCTCGATCACCGCCTGGATGCGGCGCGACGCGCCGACCGGGCTCGCGCCCTCGGCACGTACCGTGGGCAGCATGCCCACGTATCCGCCTGAAGCCGCCGCGAGGTTGCCCAGCGCCGTGGTCGCGCGGGCCATCGCGGTGGCGGCCTGGAGTGCCTGCGAGGCGTTCATGGAAGACTCACCTGAGGAAGGACCCTGCTGCGGGTAAGGCTGCTGGGGGTATGCCTGCTGCGGGTAAGGCACAGCCGGCGCCTGGAATACGACCTGGGGTTGCGGCGGGGCCGGCGTCGCCGGATAGGACTCGGGCTGGACCGGGGAGGGGGCGGGAGCCGGGCCGGTGGCCGGAGGGCCGGGCTGCGGGTACGCGGGGGCCTGCGGGTATTGAGCGGACGGGGCCGCGGCCTGCAGGTCGGAGACCGCGGAGCGCGCGGCGTCGATCAGCTTGCGCATCTCTTCCTGCATTTCGGGCGTTGACGCCATCGACTGCGACTGCTGCCCTGATAGCGACTGCACGATGTGCTGCTCCTGCTGAATGCCCGGGCGATCGGAGCTGAACGGCACGACCACCACCTGGCGCACCACGTTCTCGGCACCGCTGCCGCGCTGGCCGGACATCAACGGGTCCTTGACGACCGGCATCATGCTGTCCGATCCGGCGGGCACGAAGCGGGACTTGACAGGGTCGAACAGGTCCTGGTTGACCTGAACGCCATAGAAAGCCGCCTTATCGAGCGAGGTCGGCACGTAGCCGGTCGCGTTGTACTCGAGCCGGAGGTCCGAACCCATCCCGAGCAGGAAGATGTCGCGCAGGATCGCGCCGTTCGAGTCGTATCCGACGACTTCGGCGATCTGAGCGATCTTGCGCCGCCCGTCCGGCATGCGGGCCTGGTGGACGATGAGGTTGACAGCGGATGCGATCTGCGCGCGCACGGCTTCGAACGGGATGTCGATGGACGCCATCATCACCATCGTCTCGAGACGCGACAACGCGTCGCGAGCCGAGTTCGAGTGAATGGTCGACATGCTTCCGTCATGGCCTGTGTTCATCGCCTGCAGCATGTCCAGCGCCTCGGCGCCGCGGACCTCTCCGACCAGGATGCGGTCTGGGCGCATCCGGAGGCTGTTCCGCAGCAGCTGGCGGATGGTGAGCTCGCCCTTGCCCTCGACGTTGGGCGGTCGATGCTCGAGCGCGATCACGTGCGGGTGGTCGATCTGGAGCTCGGCGGCATCTTCGATGGTGATGACGCGCTGGTTGTGCGGGATGAACCGAGCGATCACGTTCAAGGTCGTCGTCTTGCCGGACCCGGTGCCACCCGAGACGAGGATGTTCATGCGCCCGAGTACGGCCGCCTGGAGGAACTCCGCCATGGCTGGGCTGAGGCTGCCCTCGCGCGTCAGGTCCTCCATGCCGAGCACGGCGTCCTTGAACTTCCTGATCGTCAGGGCAGGGCCGTGGATGGCCGCCGGCCGGATGATCGCGTTCACGCGGCTGCCGTCAGGCAGGCGAGCGTCGACCATCGGGTTGAGACCATCGATGTGGCGGCCTGTAGTCGCGACCATGCGGCGGATGGTCTCCAGCAGCTGGTTTTCGTCTTCGAACCGAACTTCCGCCTTCGTCAGCACACCCCGCCGCTCGATGAAGACCTGGTCCGGTCCGTTGACCATGATCTCGCTGACCGAGCGGTCGTGGAGGAGGCTGTCGAGCGGTCCATATCCGACCGCGGCTCGCAGGATGATGTCAGCGAGCGCCGATTTCTCCTGCGAGCTGAGCTCGATTCCGTCCTCAAGGAGGAAGCGGTCGAGGTGATTGCGGACCGCGCGTGAGAACGCGAGCGTGTCGCCGGTCGTGAGCCCGACGTCGCGAACCAGCGCGAGGCGATCGCGAAAGTCGTTGGCGAGCTTGCCGAGGTCACGGCCTTGGCGGGCGGCCGCTTCCATGATGTCGGAGCGCCGCCGCTGCGGCTGGGGAGCAGCGACCACCGGAGTCCACATGTCGACGAACTGCATCTCCAGCAAGGCGGCGGAAGCGGCAACCGCCGCGATCACCCGCTGCCGCTCCGTCAGCCGGATCTTGATCGCAATGCCGTCGCCATCGGGCTGCTGGCCCTGGTCGATATAGGCGGCGATCCACTCACCGTCGCGGAACCGCAGGATGGCCTTCCTGGCGCTGCTCTTGTCGCCTGGATCCGCCTCCAGATTGGGGTCGTCGAGAGAACCGAAGACGACGTACTTGATCTCCCGGATCGGGATCAGGCGAGGTCGGTCCGGGTCCGATGGCGAATAGACGGGATAGCCCTCGCCATGCAGTGATCTGGAATCAGACTCGCAGCTCTCCAGGCCGCCGTCAAGGCGGTGGACGGTGACCTTCACGCGCGGCAGCCGGGTGACGAGGTCGCCGTTGGTCGCCGGCCCCTGCGTCAGGGCGGGTGAAACTTCCTCGGGATCGCGCTCAGCCTGTTCGACCGTGACTTCGCTCATGCCACTCCAGCAGGGAGGGATGCTAGCACCGGGTCACCCGCGTTCCCGCTCATTAAGCGTTGGATCAATCTCCCAAACGCTCCGGTGGCCGGCGCCGGTCGAGCACCCACTTCGAACCGGGCATGCGTTTCGCCACGCCTTTGACCTCGGCCGCCCTCGCGGCCACAGCGGCGGCGCTGGCATAGGCGCCCGGTTCGGCGATCACGATGCCGATCGAGACTGAAACCAGGGGCGTGCGGAGCGTGTTGCCATTGCGCTCCTGCATCTCGATCCAGCCCCGGTCCATGTCGGCCGGATCGTAAAGCGCAGGGATGGAAGCGTCGAAGCGCTTGGTGATCTCAGTGGCGATCGACTCGGCCATGCTCGGCTCGGTGAGGATGACGAAGTCGTCGCCGCCCACATGGCCCGCAAAGTGGCTGGACGAGTAATTCTCTTCCAGGACCTCGAAGATGATGGTCGCCAAGGTCTTGATCACGTCGTCCCCGCGCAAGAAGCCGTAGTGGTCGTTGTAGCTCTTGAAGGCATCGATGTCCGGGTACAGCACTGCGAACCTTTCGCGGCCCGCCAGCCGCCGGCTGATCTCGCGCAGGATGTCGCTGTTGCCGCTCATGCCGGTCAGCGGGCTGAGCTCTCGCGCAGAGGTCGAGCGGCTCATCACCGAGCGCAGCCTCGCGACGAGCTCCTCAGGGATAAAAGGCTTCGTCACGTAG
>JBOHUP010000346.1:0-3867 GCA_050734615.1 Candidatus Dormibacteraceae bacterium
GCTGTCCTCAGTGCAAAGTGCTTTATCCGATCGTCGACGGCATCCCGGTGATGCTGATCGAAGAGGCCAAGCCGGAAAAGGACTAGCCTCGCAGCCTAGGAGAACTTCACCTGGGCCTCGCCCCGAACGGGCGGAGGCAATCGAGCACCGGTGCGCGCGATCCACAGGACTAAAGAGGTGAGGAGGACGAACATCGCGCCCGCCTCCGGCAGCAGGACCTGCCAGGGCTCACCCCTTGTCGCGCCAACCTCCGCCAGCAGCCCGAGACCACAGATCAGGGCCCCAGGGAACCAGGCTTCTGCGAGGCGGATAGACGGTCTCCAGCGGCCGACCGCCCAGACCACGACGAAGACGTACGCCTCCATGAAGTAGTAGGGCCAGACCGCTTTGGCGAACAGGATGAAGCCGGCAGACGTCAGGGCAAGTCCGGCGAACTGCCGTTCTTCGATGAACCCGCCGCGCCGGGTCGCCAGCCAGACGTTCGACGCCAGGGCCGCGGCCACCACGAATGCGACGTCCCAATGCTGGGCGATCCCCTCCAGGCTCGTGCCGCGGACGAAGGTCCAGATGGAGCCGACGCCGACCGGGAGGACACCTCGGAAGCCGGCCAGCGAATGCGTGACATCGGCGGGGTCGGAGAGGTAGAAGGGCAGGAGCCCGACCAGACCGGTCGCTGCGGCGGCGATGGCCAGCCTTGTGGCGGCGGCCGGACCGCGCCACCAGGCTGCGGTCAGGACCGGAATGACAAAAAAGACCGCGGCAGTCCTGCACAGCAGCGCCAGCCCGAATGCGATTCCGGCGCGGACCATCCACCCGCGATTGAGCCATCGGATGGCCACGAGCACGAACCAAACCTCCAGGGCCTGCTCGATGTGGCCGTATCCCTGAAGCGATTGCCACAGAGGTGGGCCGAAGAGCAGAGCACCATAGGTGAGAAGTCGCGAGCGCGGTCGGAGGCGCGCGCCGCGAAGCCTCTCGATCGCCGCAACGGCCTCTGTTGCCATCAGCACGATGAACAGGCTGAAGACCGCCTGGACGAGAGCACGGCGCAGCGCTACGTTTTGCATCCAGCCCAGCGCCTCGACCACAGCTCCGACAGCCGTCAGCGGCACCAGCGCGAGGGGGCCGTTGTCGTTGGTGTTCGAAGCCTGGCCGCCGGGGGCGTATGGCATGAGGGGATGGCCGGCGAGCGCGGTCTGCGCCGAGGGCCAGAAGTACAGATCGAGGTCGGTTGGAACCATGGGGAGCAGCCCGATCGAAAACCACAGAGCCGCATAGACGAGCACCCAGGCAGCGGGTAGGCGAAGCAGCGATTTCAAGGTTCCTCACCCTAGCCCCGTGCGTGATTGAAAACCAGAGCCCTCCCGACGAACGTTAGCGCCGCGGGGAAGGGGACCCGGTTTTGGGTCAGGCGGCGCAGGCGTACTGGCTGGTGTCTTTGGGGCTGGGGTTGGATTCGGCGTCTGTGATGTCGCTCGAGATTTCGTCGTCGGTGAGGGCGTAGGCCGTGTTGGGGTCGCTGGCGGACGTCGCGAAGACCATGCCGAGGACCCGGCCGTTCAGGTCGATGAGCGGACCTCCCGAGTTGCCGGGATGCACCTTGGCCTGGATGACGAAGATCTGGCGCGTGACCAGGTTCTGGTTGTAGATGTCGCGTCCCTGGGCTTCGATCGCGCCATCGACGACAGCGGGCTCGACCTTCTCGGCACCGCCGCCGGGGTAACCGATCACCGCTCCTGTGGTGCCGCGCTGCGCCGGACCGGACGTGAGCCCGGCGCCCGTGAGCTCGGGCACCGACAGCACCGCGACGTCTTTCTCGGGGTCGAAATAGATCACGGTGGCCCTGAGCTCCCGGCCGCTGGGCGTCAGGACCGAGTGGTCGCTGGTCCCCGAGACGACGTGCGCATCGGTTACGACATAACCTGCGCCGACCGGAAATCCGCTGCCCGTGACGAGTCCGCCACAACCCAGGCTCGTCACCTTGACGACCAATTGCGCGGCCCGGTTGACACCCGCGGTGTCGACCGATGCCGGGACGGGCAGCGGTGCGGGAAGGGTCGGCTCGAGGCCGGCAAACGCGGACGGGAATGTCACCCCCGCGAGGATTCCCTCGACGCTGGCGAGAAAGGCCGGGGGTCTCAAGCCGATGGAATCGAAGGTCCGCAACAGGACCGACCTCTGGATCTGCTGGGCGATCTCGACGCTGGGACCGCGCGAGAAGCTGAGCCCGAGGAACCAGCACATGGCCATCACCGCCACAGCCGAAAGGGCGGCGCCGGCCATGGAGTCGGTGGACGTGTGGATGCCGGCGCGCAGGATGCGGCGGCGAATGGGTTCGCCGGCGGCAAAGCCGATGCTTGAACCGAGGCTGCCGCAGATCACCAGCACGAGCACGGCCCCGAGCGGCCGCGCGGTGGGATTGCTGATGTGCAGGTAGTCGAGGAGCGGTTTCGCGGCCAGCGCTCCCAGCACGACGCCGGTCACCAGCCCGAGGTACTGGGCCAGAGACAGCCAGAAACCGCGCCGGTACCCGTTGGCCAGGCCGATCACGATTGCGACGACGATCAAAAGGTCGATGAAGTTGACGATCAATAACCCCGCATTCCTACTAACACCCTAGCGGGCGGTTCTGACTGAAGGCGGTGCGTCCGCGATAATTGACGCGTGCCTTATCTCGCGGGGGAATGGGTCCCAGCCTGGCTCGCCATGAGCGTCACCTTCCTGGTCGCAAGCCTCGGTGTGGCCGGCCTGGGGTGGTGGGTCCTGCGCGGCGACGCCCTCAACAGGGCTGCCGAGGAGGCGGCCGACCAGGCCTCGCCGCCCGACCACCAAGAGCATCACTAGTCCGCTGGGCTGAGTTCGCGGCCGCCGCGCCTGAGCTGGCCAGCTTCGTGGATGCACGCCTGGGGGCGACCGGCATCGTTCTCCTCGGCACCAACAGCGCCGGTGGCTGGCCGCGGATCAGCCCCTGCGAAGCCTTCGCAGTCGACGGCGATCTCATGCTGGGCATGATGTGGCAGTCGTGGAAGGCGCGCGATCTGCTGCGCGACCCGCGCGTGACCATCGCGACCCCGCAGGCGGAGCGCGAACCGACCGATGGCGACCTGAAGCTCTACTGCACCGTTTTCGATGTGCCCGAATCGGATCGCCGTCAGAAATATGCGGATGCCCTGGGTGCGGCGATCAAGTGGCGGCCGACTGAGCCCTATCACCTCTTCGCCGTCGACGTTCTGCGCGGGGGCTTCATCAGCTTTGGCGACCAGCACCGTTTGCTGCGGTGGTCAGCCGCGACCGGTATCGAGGTGTTGCGGCATCCGGACGATTGATTGGCCCCCTGCGGGGGACGAGAGCTAGTAGGCCCCGACGGGCACCGGCACCGGCTCGGTTTCGGTCAGCTCGCCTGATTCGCGCAGGTCGCGCAGGGGCATGAAGCTGCGCACGGGCGGGACGCGCTCGAAGTTGTACGGGGGCGGGGGAGAGGACGTCGCCCATTCGAGGGTGTTCGCCTTCCACGGGTCGTCGCCCGCGATCTCGCCGTGACGCCAGCTGCGGACCACGTTGATGAGGAACAGCAGCACCGAAAAGGCGATGAGGAATGACGACATCGTGATGATGAGGTTGGTCGTCGCCCATGCGGCGTTGGTATAGGTCGCGATGCGGCGCGGCATGCCCTCGAGACCGAGCGTGTGCATGATCAGGAAAGTTCCGTTGAACCCGATGAACAGGGTCCAGAAGTTCCATTCGCCGAGCGTGTGGCTGAGCTTGCGCCCCGTGATCTTGGGGAACCAGTAATAGATCCCGGCGAAGATCGTGAACACGCTGCCGCCGAACAGCACGTAGTGGAGATGGGCCACCACGTAGTACGAC